>CBDTVF010000021.1:0-15256 GCA_965363775.1 uncultured Gammaproteobacteria bacterium | reverse complement strand
TTTTCTCAATTGGGTCGCTGGAAAAAGTTGAAAGCCAATAACCCCAACGTTGTTATCGGTGTAGGAGGATGTGTTGCCAGCCAGGAGGGTGAAGCGATCATCAAACGCGCACCCTATGTTGATATGGTGTTTGGACCGCAGACCCTGCATCGACTGCCGGAAATGATCGAAACCGTGCGTAACACGGGAAAGCATGCCGTTGACATTTCGTTTCCGGAAATAGAGAAGTTTGACAGCTTGCCGGCCCCCGGGGCAAAAGGCCCGAGTGCGTTTGTGTCCATCATGGAGGGCTGCTCCAAGTATTGCACTTTCTGTGTTGTACCTTATACGCGTGGTGAGGAAGTCAGCCGTCCGCTCGATGACGTTGTCGCTGAGTGTGCCCAGCTTGCAGACCAGGATGTCAAAGAAATCAATTTACTGGGGCAGAATGTAAATTCATATAACGGTGAGTTGCATGAGGGTGGCAGGGCCGACCTGGCCCTGTTGATTCACTATGTTGCTACCATTGATGGTATTGAACGAATTCGTTTCACAACTTCACATCCTGTCGAGTTCTCCGCCAGCCTGATTGAAGCATTTGGTGAGGTTCCCAAACTGGCGAATTATGTTCATTTGCCGGTGCAGAGTGGTTCTGACCGTGTGCTGGGAATGATGAAGCGTGGTCATACCGTGCTTGAGTACAAACAGAAAATTCGGCGCTTACGCGAGCAACGACCGGATATCAGTCTGTCCTCAGATTTTATCGTTGGTTTTCCCGGGGAAACTGAACGTGATTTTGAGGATACGATGAAACTAATTGCAGAGATGAATTTTGACCAGAGTTTCAGCTTTATTTACAGTGCCAGACCCGGTACACCGGCGGCATCGTTACCCGATGAAACGCCCATGCAGGTCAAAAAGGAACGTCTCTCACGTCTGCAGGCACTGATTAACAAGCAAGCACTCGAAATAAGTAAAGGCATGGTCGGTGGTGTGCAACGGATCCTGGTGGAAGGGACCAGTAAAAAGGATGCAAATCAATTGGCAGGACGAACGGAGAACAACCGCGTGGTGAATTTTGACGGCCAGCCACGCCTGATCGGTCAGTTTGTGGATGTGACAATCACCGAAGCACTGAACAACTCGTTGCGCGCCCGTATTGTTGCGCTTGACTCCAATTCGACAGCAAAGGTTTGATACACCGATGAGCCAAAGATTAAACCTGGAACTTGAGCCCGCCAACACCGAGCGCCTGGCAAATTTGTGCGGACAGTTTGACGAACATCTGAAACAGATTGAAAGCCGTCTGCAAGTGGATATTTTTTGTCGTGGAAATCTGTTTACAGTTCAGGGTGAATCCCGCCAGGCCCGTGCTGCCAGTCGGTTGTTGAAACAGTTGTATCGACTTTCTGAAACAGACATTTTGACCCCGGAGCTGATCAACCTGCATTTGCAGGATTCAGGAATTGCTGAAATTGCGGATGATGCCGAGAGTGGTTCCGGTGCAGATGAAGTCGCTATCATCACAAAACGTGGTGCCATCCGCGGTCGCGGCCCCAATCAAAAAAGTTATCTACGCAATATCAAGAAACACGCGGTGAACTTTGGTGTCGGACCGGCTGGTACCGGAAAGACCTACCTTGCCGTGGCCAGCGCCGTAGCGGCCTTACAGGCAGACCAGGTCCAGCGGATCGTGCTGGTCAGACCAGCGGTTGAGGCAGGTGAGCGACTGGGGTTTTTACCGGGTGACCTGGCCCAGAAAGTTGACCCCTATTTACGCCCCTTGTATGACGCGCTATACGAAATGCTTGGTTTTGATCATGTTGCAAGACTGATAGACCGAAATGTGATTGAAGTTGCACCTCTGGCGTTTATGCGGGGTCGTACGCTGAATGATGCGTTCATTATTCTGGATGAAGCCCAGAATACGACCCCGGAGCAAATGAAGATGTTTCTGACACGAACCGGGTTTGGTTCAGTCGCTGTCATTACCGGTGATGTCACACAAATTGATTTGCCGAAACACCAGTTATCGGGTTTGAAGCAGGCTGTCCGTATTCTGGAGGACGTTGAAGGCATCAGTTTCAGCTTTTTCAGTGCACAGGATGTGGTCCGGCACCCCATGGTGCAACGTATCGTGGTGGCTTACGACAGGGCCAGCGCAGACGGTAGTTCTGATGAAAATTGAGTTGGATGTCCAACGTGCCACAACGACAGTAAACATTCCTGACGATGATCAATTCCAGCTCTGGGTTGAAACTGCGTTGGTCGGGAAACCCAATGATTTCAGCCTGGCTATCCGCATTGTTGATGAACCGGAAGGGCAGCATTTAAACCGGCAATACCGGAACAAGGACTATGCCACCAATGTCCTGTCATTTCCGGCTGATCTGCCCGAAAGTCTCCCCATAGAAATCAGGCAGTCCCAACTTGGTGACCTGGTTATTTGTGCACCTGTGGTCGCCCGTGAAGCAACGGAACAACATTGTCCGGAAACGGATCATTGGGCACACCTGACCATTCATGGCGTGTTGCATCTGTTGGGGTATGACCACGAGGTGGTTGATGAAGCTACCGTGATGGAGTCACTGGAAACGGAAATACTCGCTGGTCTGGGTATTTCTGATCCATATCAGGCCACGAATTGATAAATTTCACAGGCTGTTGCTGAAATAATGACGGGCTTCTGGTAAAACAGCATTACAGGGTGAGATTATCACTACTTATCGAAAGGCACACAGACGAATATGAGCGAAGATCAATCGAGTAACGGTTCCGAGCGCAAAACCTGGATGGGGCGTCTTAGCGACGTGTTTACCTCCGAGCCCAGGGATCGTGAAGAGCTGAAAGAACTGATTAACGAGTCCTGTCAGAAGGGTATTCTGGATGCCGAAGTGGTTGCCATGATAGAAGGCGCTCTCGCGGTTTCCGAAATGCAGGTTCGAGACGCGATGGTACCGCGTTCACATATGGTCGTTATTCCATTGGAAGATCCCCTGGAAGAAGTCCTGCCGTTGATTCTCGAATCCGGTCATTCGCGTTTTCCGGTTATAGGTGAAGACCGCGATGAAGTTGAAGGTATCCTGCTGGCCAAGGATTTGCTTCGTCAGTTTGCCGAGAACAGTGGACCGCTGGATTTGCAGACACTGGTGCGGCCAGCAGTGGTCATTCCTGAAAGTAAACGTCTGAATATGCTATTAAGGGACTTTCGCGCCAGTCGCAATCACATGGCCATCGTGGTTGACGAGTATGGTGGTGTTTCCGGTCTGATCACGATTGAAGACGTACTGGAAGAAATCGTTGGTGAGATCGATGATGAGCACGATGAAGAAGAAGAGGCACCAATCAAGCAGTCGGGTGCAAATCAATATCAGATAAATGCGCTGACGGAAGTCGAAGAATTCAATGAAGCTTTTACTTGTGACTTCAGTGATGAAGGATACGATACCGTTGGGGGTCTGTTACTGGCAGAGTTCGGACGAGTTCCGGAGAAAGATGAAGCAGTAGTCCTGGCGGACAGGTTCCAGTTCCGGGTTACCGTAGCCGACAATCGTCGGATCATCATGTTGGAGATGAGTGATCTTAACGCTGAGTAACACGCTGATTGAAAATTTGCGTGTCCATTTTCTGCGTGCTTGCTGGTTGATTCTGGTTATTATCACGCTAGCCTGGTCCCAGGCCGGTCTTGCCAATGAAGAACTGGATATTCCTGAGCTTACAGACAACGGCGCGGAAGCCTGGCTGGTCACATTTGGCCCCGGTGAGATTTATTGGGAGCGCTTTGGACACAATGCGATCTGGCTGAGGGAGCCGGCAGCGGGTCTGGATCATACTTTTAACTTTGGTTATTTTGATTTTGATCAGGAAAATTTTATACAGCGCTTTATCCGTGGCCGTATGCTGTATTTTTCAGTTGCACAGCCGGCAAGCAGGGAGTTTGAGTTCTATCAGGGTGATAATCGAAGTATCCGAATCCAAAAGCTCGAGCTGACCCCTTCTCAGTATCAGCAATTACGCGATTACCTGTTAAATGAAATCAGGCCCGAAAACCGCAATTATCGTTACGACTACTATCTGAATAACTGTTCCACACGTATTCGGGATGCAATAGATATTGCGTTTAATGGTGAATTGTCAGCTGCCAGCAGAGATGTGCCGGCAAAATTGAATTTTCGTGATCATACCCGTCGTCTGACACAGACAGCATTCTGGTATTACCTGGGTTTGGAACTGGGCCTGGGTTTTCCGGCGGATCGCGAGGTCACGCGTTGGGATGAAATGTTTATACCAATGGTGCTGGCTGATGAAATGGCGGCTTTGTCGCTGGCCACAGGGAAGATTGATAATCGTGCAGTTGTTGTTGATGAAATGATGTTTTCAGGCACGCTTCCTGTTCCCGCATCATCACCAGCAAGCGTCTGGTATCGCTACCTGCTTTTGGGTCTGTTGGTTACCGGTCTTGCCTGGTTGAGCGGTAAATTTATGCCGCCAGTCTGGCTGACGGGTCTTTGTCAGGCATGGGTTCTGATCTGTACCACCAATGGCTTAATCCTCGCCGCCATGTGGTTGTTCACTGATCACGAAGTCACCCAATTCAATGCCAACCTGCTGTTGTTCAATCCACTGGCAATACTGATGTTGATACCTATGCTCCGGCGCATTGGCGCAATTCTGTTTGCAGCTGGTACTGCAGTCGGTTGTTTACTACTGTTGCTTCCGGTACATCAATACAACCTTGATGCACTTGCCTTGTTAGTCCCCATCAACCTAGCTGTAGCCGCTTATTTCACAAGAAAGCCCCCAAACGACGTTAACACGTAGGGTGGACATTTATGTCCACCGGGCCACCGTCCGATTTTACTAAAAACACTGATCACACCTACTTCCAATCTCGCACAATTCGTCGGGAGTTGGGTATACTTCCTGAGACCGTGAGCCGACAGGGATGTCGGCGACCGAGCGCCCCATGGACGGGCTTGCAGCGAGTCTCAGGAGGTATACCCAGCTTCCGGCGAATCCCCAATGGAATCTTTAAGTTCAGTGCCAACCAGTCGCCGCGACACGGGTACCTCTTCTTGAGCTTGTGGATTCTTGTAGTGAGTGGGCGCGTTACTTTGGGGGTAACTGGTGTTGCTGTAATATCTTTGCCTGGGTTTCACCATTTATTACCGATATTACAATCAACCGGTCATATTCCGATTCATCCATGTCTTCAATTTCACATTGGCATAACAAGCGCGCGAGCTCGGGTGTGGTATTGCTATGACCAACGATGAGAGCGTTGTTCTGATTGCCCAACAGGGTTTCGCTCAAAGTCGACAGATCATGTGCATCATAAATTTTCAGCTTAAGTCCAAGTCTGGAAACTGAGGGTTTTGCAGTATCGCGTGTGCGTTTGTAGTCACTCGACCAGATATCCCTGATGTCCTTGTCCTCAAACCAACGGGCCAGGTCTTCGGAACGATGCGTGCCGGCTTCTGTCAACTCAGGATCACGACTGCCATCAGCCTGTTTTTCAGCATGTCGAACAAGATAGAGTTCGAAGTTGTCTTTTGATGCAGGTGCTGTTGTGCAAGCTGTTAAACAACAGATCAGCAGAATCAGAAGAATTCGGGATAGCACTTAATTCCCCAACTCGTTCAGCAGTTCCGCCTGGTGCTCCAGTGTCAAAGGCTCAATAACCATGTCAAGACTGCCACCCAGTAATTCATCCAGCTTGTACAAAGTCAAACCTATCCTGTGGTCTGTTACACGCCCCTGTGGGTAATTGTAAGTGCGGATGCGTTGAGATCGATCACCTGAGCCGACCTGCAGTTTACGGTTTTCTGCCTGCTCACGTGCCTGTTCGGCCTTTTCCTGTTCCAGCAACCGTGCGCTCAGCAGGGATAAGGCACGTGCCTTGTTCTTGTGCTGTGATCGCTCATCCTGACATTCGACCACCAGACCAGTAGGCAGATGGGTTATCCGGATGGCGGAGTCAGTGGTGTTGACATGCTGTCCACCAGCACCGGAGGCACGAAAAGTATCAATTCTGAGATCCGAGGTCTGAATATCAACGCCTTCAATGCTTTCCCGCTCAGCGAGGATGGCAACCGTACAGGCTGAAGTGTGTATGCGTCCCTGGGATTCGGTTTCGGGAACCCTTTGAACGCGGTGTGTGCCGGACTCAAATTTGAACCTTGAATATGCGCCATGGCCGATGATGCGGGCAACGATTTCTTTAAAGCCACCATGGTCACCATTACTGGTGTTGATGACCTCTATTTGCCATCTGTTGTTTTCCACGTAGCGGTGGTACATACGGAATAGATCGCCAGCGAACAAGGCTGCTTCGTCACCACCGGTGCCTGCCCGGATTTCCAGAAAAATATTGTTGTCATCGTCCGGATCTTTGGGCAGCAGTAATACATTCAGTTGTATTTCCAGTGCCTGCTGTTGTTCTGTCGCACTGGTTATTTCCTCGTTGGCCAGTTCCTGCATTTCAGCATCCTGACTTTTTAGCAGTGCCTGTGCCTCTTCTATGGACTGGGCAGCCTGCTGCCAATTCTCCCAGGTTTCCACCACCGGTCCCAGTTGAGAATATTCGACCGATAACTCGCGAAACCTGTTCTGATCGGCGAGGATCTCCTGTGTGGACAGCAGCATGGAGATTTCCTCGTGCCGCTCCTGGGCTTGGTGTAAGCGGGCGTGTATGGATGGTAACAGGCTCATGGATTGTCTTCCGGTTCGAACAGGCGGTTGGCAACTCTTAGCAGTTCATCATCCTGTTCTTCAGCCGCCTGGCGTAGGCGGGTGCTGGGTAAATGCAGGATTCTTTTGGTCAGTTGGTTCGCCAATTGTGTAACAACCTGCTCCGGATCTTTACCAGCCTTGATTCTTCTCAAGGCTTTTTTGACGAGTTCTTCACTGTTCATCCGCGCGTGTTTATGCAGGTTTTGCAAGTAAACCGCGGCCCGTGCGCTGTTGAGCCAACGCATAAACTCTTCGACTGACTCAGTCACATCACCGGTGGCTGCTTCTGCTGCCTCGCTGCGCTTGGAGAGATTCTTGTCTACCACTTTCTGCAGATCGTCAATGGTGTAAAGGTACACATTTCCGAGTTTGGCAACATTGGGGTGGATATCCCTGGGTACGGCGATATCAACCAGGAACATGGGTTGGTTGCGGCGCTGTTTGAGGGCGGCTTTTACTGCCTTTGCGTGTAGGACCGGCTCCTGGCTCGCGGTGGAACTGATCAGGATATCTGCTTTATGCAAAACATCCGGCAAGTCTGTCAATGAAACAGCATGCGCTCCGAATTGTTCGGCCAGTTCAGTAGCGCGATCTACGCTGCGGTTGGCGATGATCAGGCTCGAGACGCCCTTGTCGTGCAAATGACGACCGCATAGTTCGACCATCTCACCGGCACCCACGAGTATCACGGTTTTGCTTGCGAGGTCCCCAAAGATCTGTTTTGCCAGCATGACGGTCGTATAGGCCACGGAAACCGGGTGTTCACCGATTCGGGTCTTGCTGCGGATCAGCTTCCCGGTAGCGAATGCATGCTGAAACAAGCGGTCGAGAACCTTTCCCAGACCGCCTGCCTGATGAGCCATTTGCCATGACTCTTTGAGCTGACCCACAATCTGTGATTCGCCAAGCACCAGTGATTCCAGACCACTCGCGACCCGGAAAAGATGACGCACGGCCTGTTCACGTTCGCGAACGTAGCAATGTTGAGCCATTTCCGCATCACTCAAGCCGCCTTTCGTTTGCAACCAGCAACGAATTTGTTCACGGCTTTGTTTTTGGCCAATGCTGTAAATTTCGGTGCGATTACAGGTGCTGACGACCACGACTTCTTCAACGCCTTCCAGGTCGTGTATTTCCTTCACACGCAGCGCATAGTCCGTACGCGCGATTGCTATTTTCTCGCGGGTTTCCAGAGTTGCCGTGTGGTGGCTGATTCCAGTGGTAAGCAGTGGCATGGGTAATAACTATCTGCAAAAGGCGTAGCGATTCTGCTTGCCCGCTACGGCAATTTCAAGTCTGGCTTGGCTCCGGTACCGGTTCATTACCCGAATTTCGACATGAATTGCCATCGGGGATTGGTTCATTGGCTGCAAGCAGTTATCCTTTGTCTCATGAATTTTGACTATTGTTTCATGAAAAGGGTGCCGTGCGTGTTCATTTTCGTCATGTTATTGACGACAGCTTGTTCTTCCGCACAGGAATTACCACCACAGCAGGCCGAAGAGTCCGCCTCTGTTCCAGTGGAATCAGTTACTACTGAATCCCCGCCAGTCGAACTGTCTCCGACCGATACCGATGTGATGTATCACGTTTTTTCGGCTGAAACCCTGGGTTCAGAAGGTGATTTTTCCGCTGCAGCGGCAGAATATCTTGAAGCTGCTCTTAAATCCGACGACCCGGACATCGCCGAACGGGCTGCCAGGGTGGCCGTTTCGGCCGGAGAGTGGCAGATGGTCGCCCTGGCTTCGGGTCGATGGGCGATGCTGGACCCTGAAAGCCTCGCTGCACGGGAATTAGCTGCCGGATCAAGACTGAAGGAAGGTGATTATGTCGGTGCCGAGTTCCAGTTAGCGCAAATCCTTGAATTGACTAAACCCGATAGTGCGGAGGGTTGGACTATCGTTACCTCACTGCTGGCGCCCGTCAGTGACCCGGTCAGGGCCAACAAGGTATTGGACAATTTATTAAAAGATTTTGATGCTGGATCAGATGAGGATGCCCTGTATGCCCGCAGTCAGCTATCAGCGCGCTTCGGGGACCTGGTCAAGGCAACCCAACTTATTGATCAGGCCATTGTGCTGAATCCGGACAGGTCGGATTTGTTGGCCTGGTCGGGTCGGCTGGCTGTTAACCAGGGCAATAGATCACTCGCGTTAAAACGTTATGGCCAAGCCTGGGAGGCAAACGCCGAAGACCCACAAATTGCAATGTCCTATGCTGAACTATTGAAGCGGAACAACGACCTTGAAACTGCGCAGGCGGTATTGGCGCAGCTGCCCGACACCCCGGACATGAGATTTGCCCGCATCATCTTCGCGCTTGATGCGGGTGATAGGGAGAGCGCCGAGTACTTGTATGAGGGTTTTGGCAAGGCAAGGTACGCCGATACTTCAGAGACTGCTTTCCATGCGGCACAAAGTGCGGAGTTGTTGGATCATCCGTCAGAGGCCATCAACTGGTACAAGCAGGTCACGGGTGAGCGATCGATGAGGGCGACCATGCGCCAGGCGTTCCTGCTTGCTGACCAGGATAATATTGAGCAGGCCCGTAACCTGTTGGCACAGCTTCGCACTCATACCGATGCGGCTGTCAGGTCCCAAAGTTACCAGGCTGAAGCGCAGATACTTCAGGACGCCGGGCGCAGGGACGAGGCCATCCAGCTTCTGGACGAGGCACTGGTCGTTCTTCCTGAAGATGTTGGACTGAGATACTCAAGGGCATTGTTGGCTGTCGGACTGGGTCGTCTGGAATTGGCTGAAAGTGATCTACGCCAAATTATTTCAGTTCAACCGGAAAACGCTGCTGCGATAAATGCACTGGGTTATACCCTGGCTGACCTGACTGAACGCTACGATGAAGCTGAACAATTGATACTACAGGCCTACGAGCTACAACCCGAAGATCCTTCCATTATCGACAGCATGGGGTGGATCTCCTATCGTCTTGGACGGCTGCGTGAAGCTGAAAAGTATATGCGTGAAGCCTGGGCCGCGATGCGCAATGCCGAGGTTGCGGCCCACCTTGGAGAGGTGCTGTGGGTCCGCGGGCAAAAAGACGAGGCCCGATCGCTCTGGAAGCTGGGTTTGGAGATGGAAGACGACAACGAGGTTCTGATTAACACCATGAAACGCTTTGGTGAGACGCCTTGAAACAAACCGTTCTGAGAACATCGCTCTGTCTGTTTTCTATGCTTTTACTTCTCAATGCATGTACCGGTGTATCGGTAAAAGAAACTGATTCTGGTAGTAAAGAGGCTTACAGGAACCGGGCGGAGAAACTTGCTGCAATTTCTGAATGGGGATTTGTCGGCAAGATTTCTCTTGACGATGGTGAACAGGGTGGCAGTGGAAAGTTGCGATGGGATGTCCAGGCTGATCACAGTGAGCTTGATTTTCATGGTGCCATGGGACGTGGTGCCTGGAATCTCACAATCGATCCCGACAGAGCGGTATTGAGGGAAGCAAATGGCATGGAGCAGACCGCTGCTGATGTCAATGATGTGGTGGAGGACCGGATGGGCTGGCGCCTGCCCGTGAGCGCATTGCAATGGTGGGTTCGGGGCCTGGCGGCGCCGGGTGCTATTGATGATAAGCAATTCGACTCTGAAGGACTGTTGATCAGTCTGCATCAGTTTGGCTGGAGTGTGGATTTCAGTCGCTATGATTCCAGGGATGTTATGGCATTGCCCATAAGATTGAACGCCACACGGGATAATTATCGGGTAAAGCTGGCCATAAGCAGATGGCACAGGGGCGTAGAACGTGACCGGGCAGACTGAAACTGAGCTTCGGTGCTGGCCTGCCCCGGCCAAGTTGAACCTGTTTCTTCAAATTACAGGTCGGCGACCGGATGGCTATCACGACCTGCAAACCCTGTTCCAGTTACTGGACTGGGGCGATGAGTTACGGTTTTCCATCAATGATAGCGGGCAGATCAGCCGTAGTTGCAATATAGATGGGATTCCGCAGGCAGAGGATATCTGTGTACGTGCCGCTCGGCTTTTGAAATCATGCTTTGCCGTGCAAAAAGGCGTTCATATCGACCTGATCAAGCAGATACCGATGGGTGCCGGTTTGGGCGGAGGCAGTTCTGACGCAGCGACGGTATTGCTTGTTTTGAACCAGTTATGGTCTTGCGGGCAGACACCGCAGCAACTTGCTGAGCTGGGATTGGAGCTGGGAGCAGACGTGCCCGTGTTTGTACATGGATACAGCGCTCTTGCCCAGGGGCGGGGCGAAAAATTGCAAACGGTGACCCTGGGTCAAAGATATTATGTGTTGGTTTTCCCTGGGTTCAGCATATCCACGGCAGCTGTATTTCGTCATCCGTCGCTTAAACGGGACTCCAGGCCCATGGATCTATCACAGACCAGCTTGCAACCTGGCCGGAATGACTGCGAAACTGCCGCCCTGGAGATGTTTCCGGAACTAAAAAGTATCATGCAGGATTTGCGCTCATGGGGACAGCCGCACATGAGCGGCACCGGCAGTACGATTTTTTTGTCATTTGATGATAAAAAGACTGCAATCAGCGCGGCACACGATTTAAAATGCCGATATAATGTTCGCCCTGTGAGAGGGGTGGATAGATCACAGTTACTGGATGGCTTGTAGTCCAGGCTGTGATGACTTAAGTTTGACAACGATTGGGACGTGGCCAAGGTGGTTAAGGCACGGGGTTTTGATCCCCGCATTCGCAGGTTCGAGTCCTGCCGTCCCAGCCATTTTTTAAAGCAATAAACATTTCAGCACAGATGGTGACGCAGTGGCCAATCCTTCCCTGATGATTTTTGCAGGCAATGCCAACCCCAAATTGGCAAGTGATATTGCTCATGGCCTTGATCTTCCAATGGGTAAAGCCATTGTTGACCGCTTCAGCGATGGCGAAGTCATGGTTGAGATCATGGAGAACATTCGTGGTTGTGATATCTACCTGATTCAACCAACCTGTGCGCCAACAGCGGATAACTTTGTTGAATTGCTGGTCATGGTGGATGCGTTAAAACGCGCATCCGCATCCCGTGTCACCGCAGTCATCCCTTACTTTGGGTATTCCCGTCAGGATCGTCGCCCACGTTCCTCGCGTGTGCCAATTACCGCTAAGGTTGCAGCAAAGATGATCAGTGCCGTGGGGACAGACCGCGTCATAACCATTGATTTGCATGCTGATCAGATCCAGGGTTTTTTCGATATACCGGTGGACAATGTTTACGCATCACCCCTGACCCTGGCCGATATCTGGCGGCACCAGGGCGGTGAAGAACTGGTTGTGGTATCACCTGATGTGGGTGGCGTAGTACGTGCCAGGGCGATCGCCAAACGTCTTGATGCCGAACTGGCCATCATCGACAAACGCCGGCCACGCGCGAATGTCTCAAAAGTGATGAACATCATTGGTGAAGTCGAAGGCAAAAACTGTGTGATGGTAGATGACATGGTCGATACAGCCGGCACGCTCTGCGCCGCCGCCAGTGCTTTGAAAGAGCGGGGTGCCAAGCGGGTGGTGGCCTATTGTGTGCACCCGGTGCTTTCCGGTCCGGCAATTGACAACATCAACAATTCCGAGCTGGATGAACTGGTGGTCACCGATACCATTCCACTGAGTGTTGAAGCACAGGCGTGTGGAAAGATACGCCAGCTAAGTGTTGCGCAAATGCTGGCGGAGACCATCCGGCGTATGGCACACGGTGAATCCGTCAGTTCACTCTATGTGGATTGAGATCACGGGTTCACACATCTGTTATTGCATCACCGTTAAGCATTTGAATTTTATTTCGAAATATATATACCGTCCCAACGTACATACGGTATAATGCCCGGCTTGATTTTTGCGCCATCCCTGGTCGCGAGGATGGATGAACCACCGTGAAAACGGTTTTTTTTGCTTCGGATAGCATGTTCTTGGCTTCGGAGCGGATATTTATTGAGGAATACCATGACTGAATCAAACGTTATCCACGCGGAACTCCGTGAAGATGTAGGGAAAGGTGCGAGCCGCCGCCTGCGTCATCAGGGAAAAATTCCTGCGGTACTTTATGGTGGCAACACTACACCAGCCACATTGACACTTGAGCATGATCCCGTCAGGCATGCTGCACAAACTGAGTCTTTTTACTCCAGTATTCTGGATATTCAGATTGCAGATGGACGCAAACAAAAAGTGATTGTTCGTGACGTTCATCACCACCCATACAGGCCCCAGATTATGCATCTGGATTTTCAGCGCGTTTCCGCTGAAGAGGTTCTTCGTATGTCGGTTCCAATTCACTTCACCGGTGAAGATGAGTCCGATGCAGGGAAGGCATCTGGTGTCGTTATTCAGCATCTGGTAACGGAAATTGAGATTGCCGCATTACCGGTCAACTTGCCAGAGTATCTCGAAGTAGACCTGTCTGAGCTCGAGCCGGGTGATGTCGTCATGTTGTCTGATATCACGTTGCCGGAAGGTGTCGAAATTACCGCGCTGGCCGGGGATGATGAAGACAATACGATGATTGCTAATACGTCTGTGATCAAGGAATCTCAGGGTACGGGCGCTGCGGCTGCTGAAGAGGCTGCCGAAGCTGAGCTTGAAGCCATCACCGAAACACCAGAGACAGATTCGGAAGAAGAAGAAAATGATGATGAAGAGCCCGTTGATGGTGATACTGAGCGTTGATGGTGATACCTAGGCTCTCAGGGATTTCTTGCCGGAGTCGATAGTGTCCGGATTAATCCTGATTGTTGGTCTTGGTAACCCAGGTTCCAAATACAGCCAAACCCGGCACAATGCCGGGTTTTGGTTTTTGGATGTTTTGCAGAAAAAGCTGGGTGTCGATACCGGCTTCAGATCACAAGCAAAAGTACTGGCAGATGTATACCGTGCCCGTATTTACGCTACGGACTGTATTTTTGCAAAGCCTACCGTGTTTATGAATCACAGTGGTCAGGCCGTTCGGGCGTTACTGGACTATTACCGTGTCCCCGTGGCAAATCTGCTTATCGCCTACGATGACCTGGATCTGCCACCCGGTACGGCCCGCCTGAAGAAGGGTGGCGGTCACGGTGGGCACAATGGAATGCGGGACACTTTCCAGCACCTGGATAGTACTGATTTTATGCGCTTGCGTATCGGTATTGGTCACCCGGGCTTCAAGGATGCTGTCACCGGCTACGTACTAAGCCGCGCACCGGCGGATCAGGAAAGGTTGATTATGCATTCTATTGGTGATGCTGTTGCAGTCATGCCCGAGCTATTGGCAGGTAATGTCTCGAAAGCCACCAAGGATTTGCATACCAACGTTGAACCACTTGTTAAATAATTGGATATGAATCATGGGATTTAAATGTGGGATCGTCGGTTTGCCAAATGTTGGCAAGTCTACCTTGTTCAATGCGTTAACCGAGTCCACTATTGCCGCGGAAAATTATCCGTTTTGCACCATTGAACCAAATGTCGGGATTGTGCCGGTACCGGATCTGCGTCTCACCCGGATAGCCGATATTGTCAAGCCTGAGAAGGTTCTGCCGACCACGATGGAGTTCGTGGATATTGCAGGGCTGGTAGAGGGTGCGTCCAAGGGTGAGGGACTCGGCAACAAGTTTCTTTCGCATGTCCGGGAAACAGACGCCATCGCGCACGTCGTGCGCTGTTTTGAAAATGATGACGTTGTACATGTTTCGGGTGGCGTAAACCCGGTTTCAGACATTGAAGTCATTAATACCGAGCTTGCACTGGCGGATCTGGAATCCGTTGAGCGGGCGCTGCTAAAGTCAGAAAAGCAGACACGCAGTGGTGATAAGGATGCAGTGGCCCGCGTGGCCTTGCTGACTAAAGTATTGACCAGTCTCAGTGAAACTGGAAATATGCGCAGTCTGGAACTGGATAAAGAACAGAAAAAACAGGTACGGGACCTTAATCTTCTGACTATGAAGCCGGTTGAGTATATTGCCAATGTGGCGGAAGACGGGTTTGAGGATAATCCTTTGCTCGATCAGGTCAGGGAATATGCCGGCGATAACAACGCCAGGGTAGTGCCTGTGTGTGCAGCCATTGAAGCTGAAGTCGCACAGTTGGATTATGATGACCGGCAGGAGTTTCTAGCCGCTCTTGGTTTGAAGGAGTCCGGTCTGGCTGGTGTCGTTCGTGCAGGTTACAGCCTATTGGATTTGCTGACATTTTTCACCGCAGGTCCAAAAGAGGTCAGGGCCTGGACAGTCACCAGGGGTGCGACAGCACCACAGGCAGCGGGCAAAATACACACTGATTTCGAGCGCGGTTTCATCCGTGCCGAAGTGACAGCATTTGATGATTTTATCAACTTCGATGGCGAGCAGGGCGCAAAAGAGGCCGGCAAACTCCGTCTTGAAGGCAAGGAGTACATCACCCAGGAAGGTGATGTTATGCATTTCCGCTTCAATGTATAGGTGTTTATAGGTTTTATTTAAGTAATTCGCTTGTCATGTATTGACACCCAATGATTGCTGGGAGAAAATAGGCGGCTTGCTCGATGGAGGGGTACTCAAGCGGTCAACGAGGGCAGACTGTAAATCTGCTGGCTATGCCT
>CBDTVF010000020.1:0-15901 GCA_965363775.1 uncultured Gammaproteobacteria bacterium | reverse complement strand
CTTTGTATTTGTCCGTTTTACGCTCTATGAGCCTTTGCCGCAACACCGAGAATAACAGGGTTGCCAGGCCACCATAAATTGCAAACATCAAGAGCTTCATGCCGACCGATATACCGTCGTTGAATAAAAATCCCCCCAGGCCGATACCCGCGATGATCAACAAACCAACTACAAACAACAACCAGCCAATACCCCGGGTAAGCTGAACAGTCGGATCATCCATTGTCTCTCTCCACTTGTCTTCTCCTACCTCACTCAGGTTGGCGTTGCCTATTCGTTCCCGCAAAGCACGCAACCTCTCAAGATTTTCACGGCACTCAGCACACACTTCACAATGCAGTGTGACAAACTGGCGCTCCTGCTGTGTCAATTCACCATCGATAAAACCCGACAGTTGTTCACCCACATGTTGATCTGCAATTCGATTTGTATTACTCATGGCAGCCGGTACTCCTTCAATGTAACAATTACGGGTGCAGTTGGTTTGTCAGTGCTCATGGCACCAAGAGTAGGCGCTTGAGGCGAGGCGCACTAAACCTCGCAGGTAATGGCATGTCCTTTTCAAGAACTGCAACACCGTATTGGAGCGTCTGGGTAGCTCTGAACCCCACAATATACGCGTGACAGGACACCAGTACTGGAATGGCTTAATCTGTTTTCAACGGGACTACTGGGATCGATTGTCATTTCTTCGGCAGCACGACCTGCCGATACCGGACAAATAGCCCTGAATTGACGTTTTCGTTTTCAGCTCCCGTGTCGGATTTTGAGTACCTCAACAAGCGATCCCAACTCCAGTTTCCGGCTACGTAATAGCACCAACAGATGGTAAATGAGATCTGCAGACTCGTTTAACAGTTCGTCATCATTACCGGCAACCGCTGCAAGCGCGGTTTCCACGCCCTCCTCACCCACTTTCTGGGCGATGCGTTTAACACCGGTTTCTAAAAGTGTTGTTGTGTAGCTGCCTGCGGGGCGGTTTTCATCGCGATCTACGATCACCCGTTCCAGATCGGCGAGGAAAGCGAGTTCCGGCACCACCCTCTCCGGAACATCAAAACAGGTATCCAGGTCGAGGTGACAGGTAGGACCTTCCGGTCGGGCCCGCACCAACAGGCAATCCCTATCGCAATCCGCATTGATATCCACCAGGTCAAGGTAGTTTTCAGAGGTTTCACCCTTGGTCCAGAGTTGTTGCCGGCTGCGACTCCAGAAGGTGACTTTGCCTGATTCCAGGGTGATTGCCAGCGCTTCTTTGTTCATATAACCCTGCATCAGCACTCGGCCATCAAAGGCATCCTGCACAATGGCGGGCATCAGCTGATCCATCTTTTCCCACGCCAATTCATCAATATTCATAATCTAACTCCAATGCCGGCCGCAGATAACATTTGTTTCAGTGCGGGTATCGGTATCTTGTTGTTGTGAAAAACAGTGGCGGCGAGCGCTCCGTCTACATCCGCCTGTTGGAATACGTCTATAAAATGCCTGATGCTGCCGGCACCGCCAGAAGCGATCAATGGTATGGAAACCAGGGCTCTGGCCGCTTTTAGCTGCTCAATATCAAAACCCTGCCGTGTGCCATCACTACCCATGCAATTGAGTACGATTTCACCGGCACCGCGTGAGGCAACTTCGGTAACCCATTCAAGTGTTGTGCGACCGGTCTGTTGCATCTGGTCCGGAATACCGGTCATCTGTCGCGTCATCCACTGCCCATCCTGAAGTACCGAATCGATCCCGACAACAACGCACTGACTGCCGAAAGCTTCAACCAGCTCATTGATCAGACCCGGTCGCTGCACTGCCGGTGTGTTAACTGAAATTTTGTCTGCACCACGCTGCAAAACTTTTCGTGCGTCCTCCACCGAGCGGATTCCGCCGGCAACGCAAAACGGGATATCGATGACCTCGGCCACCTGTGATACCCAATCACTGTCTACTGAACGGCCTTCCGGGCTGGCGGTGATGTCATAAAACACCAGTTCATCGGCACCTTCGGCACTGTAACGTGTCGCCAGTTCGATGATGCCACCCATGACGCGATGATTGCGAAACTGTACACCTTTAACCACCTGTCCATCACGTACGTCAAGACAGGGAATAATACGCCGGGCGAGGTTTGACGCAAGCGTGGTCATCGCAGAGCATCCAGCGCCTCAAGCACGCTGAATCGTTTCTCCAGCAAGGCTTTTCCGGTAATGACGCCGGACGCACCTGTGGGTTTGAGCTGTTCCAGATCGTCGAGATTGCTAACACCACCAGAGGCCTGTAATTGCAGGTTCGGATACCTTTGGGTAATGGCAGAATATAAGTCAAGGTTGGGACCGCTCAGTGCACCGTCCCTGCTGATATCAGTACATAAAAGGTGTTTTAATCCACCATTCACCAACTCATCCAGCAACTGCCACATATCCTTGTCGCCCCGATCGGTCCAACCATAAATCCGCGGCCAGGGAACACCTTGATCATCGATACGGATATCCACTGCAGCAACCAGTTTCTCAGCGCCGAAGTGTTCCAGCCAGGCGATAAAACCTTTGCTGTCAGTCACACTCAGGCTACCGATCACGACCCGTGCAGCGCCGGCATCCAGTCTTCGTGTTATGTCATTCGCGTTGCGCACGCCACCACCGGTCTGCACGGATTGCGGTGCCTGGCCGAGAAGTTTAATCAAGGCTGAAGTATCGGCATCGGCGCCGTCCCGGGAGGCTGCCAGATCCACGACATGCAACCATTCGGCGCCTGCATCTGCATATTTATTGGCCAGTTCCTGAGGCGTATCGGGGTAGTGGGTGACCTGGTTGAAGTCGCCATGTAATAAACGCACACAGCGTCCATCCAACAGGTCAATGGCCGGGATCAATATCATTACATTTCCAGAAAGTTTGCCAATAGTTTTGCGCCGCTTCGTGCCGAGCGTTCAGGGTGAAACTGAGCACCAAAAAAGTTCCCCCGGCGCACGATCGCGGCAAATATTTCACCATGGTTACAGGTGGCTATTGTACTGCTGCCAATCGGCGCACGATAGCTGTGAACAAAATAAAACCAGGGATGTTCAGGCAGACCCGTCAGCAGCGGATCATCGCTCACGGTTTTGGTTGTATTCCAGCCCATATGAGGAATACGTACGCCTTCTGATGGCTTCAGTTTTTGCAGGGTTCCGGGAATGATGCCAAGACACTCCACACTACTTTCGTCTTTCCAGGCTTCATCCGATTTCTCAAATAAAAGCTGCATACCCAGACAAATACCCAACACGGGTTGCTGCAACTCCTGGATACATTGAGTCAGGTCCAATTCACGCAAACGGCTCATAGCTGCACTGGCAGCGCCAACGCCGGGTAAAATGACACGATCCGCCGACCTGATGACATCGGCATCCGCCGTGAAAACCGGGTCCGCTCCCAGGCGTCTGAGTGCGTGTTTGACGGAGCTGATATTCGCTCCGCCGCTATCGATGATGGCCAGTGTCATGTGAGTCGGCCCTTGGTACTGGGCATATCGGTTCCCTGCCTGGCCAATGCCGGTCGTAAGGCCCTGCCGGCACCTTTGAACAATCCTTCGATCATGTGGTGAGTGTTTTCACCGGTAACTTTCAGATGCAGGGCACAACGCAGGGACTGACTTAAGGAAGCAAAAAAGTGAGAGACCATTTCAGTCGACATGGCACCGACCCTATCGCGGGGAAAATCGGCGGTAAACTCAAATGCCGGGCGACCGGAAAGATCGATGGCAACCTCGGCAAGTGACTCATCCATCGGCAATACAAAACCATAACGGCCAATACCACGGCGTTCACCCAGTGCCTGGTCCAGTGCCTGGCCAAGTGCCAGTGCACAATCCTCCACCGTGTGGTGTTCGTCGATCTCAAGGTCGCCATCGCAACTGAGTAACAATCTGAAGCCCCCGTGGGCCGCAATCTGCTCAAGCATATGATCGAAAAAGCCAATCCCGGTGCTGATTTTGTTACCACCTGAAGTGTCGAGGTCAACCTCTACACTGATTTTGGTCTCGTTGGTGTCGCGTCGCACTGAAGCACGTCTTGGCCGTGTACACAATTGGTGGGCGATATCCTGCCAGTCCAGCCCTTCCGGTCCGCAGCGAATCCCACCAATGCCCATATTTTCAGCAAGCTGCAAGTCGGTCTCACGATCACCGATAACCCAGCTGTCTTCCAGGTTCAGCTCACCGGACTTCAGATAGTCCAGTAGCATGCCTATACCCGGCTTACGGTTGGGTGAATCGTCACTTTCGAAATGCGGATCGATATGTTCCGCTACGAAATCGATGCCCTGGGAGGCAAACAATGACAACATCTTGTCGTGTGGGGGCTGAAATTTCTCCAGGGGGTTGGAATCCGTACCCAATCCGTCCTGGTTGCTCACAATCACAAATTCGTAACCAGCCGCTTTCAGTTCCAGCAACGCTGGAATAACAGATTCAAGCAATTCCAGCTTTTCAAGGCTGTCGATCTGGAAGTCTTCCGGTTCGATGATCAGGGTCCCATCCCGGTCCAGGAAAAGTATCCGGCGTTTGGATTTACTCATAGCCGATCTCCATAAGTTTGCAGGGCTGATTTTACCGCAGCCATCTCGGCCGGGCTGCCAATTGTCAGACGAACACAGCCCTGAAGCTGTGCCTGGGAATTGAAATTGCGGATTCGAATCCCTTTTCCGGCACACCAACTCACCAGCCCGTCGGCATCCTGAACACGCAGCAGGATAAAATTGGCTTCACTCGCCATGACCCCTTCAATCCAGTCGCATCCGGACAGGAATTCAAGCAAATCGGATTTGCCCAGTCTGACCATCTCTACAAATTTCTGCTGGCTATCTATCGCGTCCCCGCTGATGGCCTGCAGGGCAGCATCGACGGCTGTGGTAGCCAATGGGTACGGTGCGATAACGCGTTGCAGAAGACCAACGACAGCCGGATCCGCAATCACAACACCACAGCGTACACCCGCTGCCGCCCAGGCTTTTGACAGGGTTCGTAATACCACGAGCTGTGGCCATTGATCCATCAGTTCGGTGGCAGACCGGCTGGTACAAAATTCAATGTATGCCTCATCCAGGATCACCAGCGCCTTGTCTTCACAAACGTTAAGGACCGCTTCCAGCTGATCACGGCTGATCAAATCACCCGTGGGGTTATTCGGGGAGGTCAGAAAAACAAGACGCACAGTCTTTGTCTCTTCAATCACCTGTCGCAGTTTTGCAAAGTCAATTTGAAAACCCTGTTCGGCCTGTCTTGGTACATCAATCACCTGCGCGCCCTGGATGGTTGCGGCTATGCGATACATGCCGAAACAGGGACTGCACTCTACAATTGCGTCCTGACCCGGACGACAAAAAACCCGTGTCAGCAGATCGATGCCTTCATCACTGCCACGTGTGATCAACAGCCTGGATTCGTCGACGGCATATAGTTCCGCCAGACGGGTCTTCAGTAAGGCAGGTTGCGGCGCAGGATAGCGGTTCAGGGCCATACGCTGCCATTCAGGGTCGTCAACATGAGGGAACGGTGCTTCATTGGCATTGAGCAAAACCCCATCCGCCGCAGCACTGTTACGTGCCGATTCGTAGGGTTTCATGGCAACAATGTCCGGTCGTGCAAGACTGTTGATATCCATCATCACAAACTACCCTTACCGTTGAGGCGGTATTCCACCGCCATACGATGCGCGTCCAGACCCTCCGCCCGCGCCAGAGTAGCCGCACAAGGTCCGACACTGCGTAAGCCAAACAGACTGGCGCGCTGTAAGGTCATTCGACGCAGGAAATCATTGACTGAAAGCCCGCTGTAGGCGCGCGCATAACCATATGTCGGCAAAACATGGTTGGTGCCGGAGCAATAGTCACCCAGGGATTCAGGTGTCCATGGTCCAATAAATACCGAGCCGGCGGCAGTCACAAGATCAGCCATCTGACCCGCATCGCTACAATTCAAAATCAGATGCTCAGGTGCGTAGCGGTTGCTGATTTCAACCGCTTCAACTATTGATTTCACCAGTACCCGCCTGAGGTACTTTAGTGACTCCGCGAGAATTGCTGAGCGTGGTAATTCAGCAGCCATGCCCGGTAGTAAATCTGCGATTTCACTAAGTAATTCCACACTGTCACTGATAACAATGGCCTGCGAATCCATACCATGCTCGGCCTGAGACAACAGGTCCCAGCAAACAGCCCTGGCATCAGCGTCCGAATCAGCGATGACCAGCACTTCTGAAGGCCCCGCCGGCATATCGCGTGCAGCACCACCAGGCAGAACTGAAATTTGCTGCTTGGCTTCGGTCACCCAGGCATTACCCGGCCCGAATAATTTCGCACACGCGGGGATGCTTTCCGTTCCCAATCCCATGGCAGCTATAGCCTGTGCTCCACCCACTTTAAACACACGGGTGACACCGCAACGAGATGCCGCGGCGAGGATAGCCGGGGAAATGCGCCCCTGCTTGTCCGGTGGCGTACACAAAACAACCTGTTCACAATCAGCAATCTGCGCAGGAACGGCTAGCATGATAACCGTGGAAATCAAAGGTGCCGAACCACCCGGAACATACAGTCCAACGGGTGATATGGGTAGGTAACGCGCTTCACAGCGCAAGCCCGGTGCTGTTTCCATGCTGACCATTGCCGGTTTGCCGGCGACATGAAAGGCACTGATTCGCGCAATGGCCTCATCCATGGCCTTTAGAACGGTGGCATCCACCTGGGATTCGGCCTCTGCCCACTCCTGGCCGGTGACCTCCAACTGCTCAAGAACCACAGCATCATACTTTTCACCGAGTTCAAAAACAGCAGCATCACCCTCTTCCCTGACACGGGAAATAATGCTCGCAACCACGCCCTGGAAGTCGCCCTCCGGGATGGGTGGGCGCTGCAGTGCCTCTTCACGTTGAGTCTCGCTGGTATCAGACCAACTGATCATTTCAGGGATACTGATTTTCATTGTCTAAGCCAACATTTTCTCGACTGGCAATACCAGGATGGCGGATGCGCCCGCACCCTTGAGGGCTTCGAGGTGCTCCCAGAACACAGCTTCACGGCAAACCGCGTGCATCGCAACACGGTCCGGTTCCCCTTCAAGGTTCATCAGGCTGGGATTCTCCGCTCCAGGCAGCAAACGGGTAATCTCTTCAACCGCATCACGTGGAGCGTGCAACATCACGTACTTGCTTTCAGCTGCCAGCAGTACACCATCCAGTCTCGAAAGCAAACGATCGATCATTATCTGTTTTTCATCTGTCAGCTGACCCATCTGTCCATAAAGTGCTGCCGTGCTTTCAAAAAGCACCTCCATCTCAACCAGGTGATTGGCACGTAATGTGGTGCCGGTAGACACAAGGTCTGATATGGCATCAGCTGTTCCCAGCCCGGGTGCAATCTCTACGGATCCGGAAAATTTAACTGTTTCCGCATTGATGCCGCGCTTGGACAAAATGGAACTGGTCAAGGCAGGATAACTGGTAGCGATCCGGCAACCATCCAGACCGGAGGCCGAGTCGATTGATGAATCTTCGGGCACTGCCAATGAAAGACGACAACCACCGAACGACAGTTTTCGCAGTTGGGTCAGATCATCAGAGCAGTCGCGTTCAAGAATGACTTCCTCAGCAATATTTTGACCAACGATACCAAGATCGCAAATGCCGTCGAGCAGCAAACGCGGAATATCATCATCGCGCACCAGCAACAGGTCGACCGGAAAATCCTTACCGTACCAGTATAATTTGTCCTTACTACGTGCAAACCGCAGACCACAACTTTGCAGCAGGTCGAGCGAACGATCCGAAAGTCTGCCTTTTCTCTGTATAGCTACCCGAATTCTATTCATGATTTCGACGCCTCCTCGCGTCGTAATGCCAGGCGATAACCGCCTTCACCCATGTTCATGTACCTGGCCACCCGGCCAATCGTAGTGACGCTGACGCCTGTGACTTCACTGATATCCCGGTAACTACGTCCTTCGCGTAGCAAAGATGCGGTCCACCAGCGATCCACAATGGCTTCAAGTTCGGAAGGTGTGCACAGATCCAAAAGAAATTGCCGCACTTCGGCTGGCTTTTCCAACGTCAGGAAAGCCTTGCAGAGGGACTCTGCGGCTACTTCTAACGCCTTTAGTTGCTGTTCATTGTGTTGTTTCATAATTGTACTAATGTAATAGTGTGTTAATACATTAAGCGAAGGATAAATCGATTCAGAGTTGGATGCAATAGCTGATATGTAGTTGTTAAAACGGTTACATACAGTACAACATTAAAATAACCACATAAGTACTTGTACTTTAATTAAAAGAGCTATACTATTCACTCAACCTTGGCGCAGTTGGACCCGCTTAAATATCCGTCTTGCTGGGCGACACGGAGTGTTGAATTTATCAACAAGGGCGCCTTGGTGGTTTTATGCCGTACTCACGCACCAACTCTAGCTTCCCTTTCCTCGTCAGTTTCTTGATTTCCGCTTCGCGGCGCTGAGCGCTGCTGCGGTTTTCGAGGTGTTCGGTGTATACCACCTCCAGTGGTGTTCGCCCCCGAAAGTAGCGTGCGCGCTTAATCGGATGCCCATGTTCGGCAAAACGACGTTCAACATTGGTGGTCGCACCGGTATACAAGCTATCGTCACTGGCCCTGATGATATAGACATACCATCTCGACACATCACCCACTGCTTCAGGCATGTCTGACATGCCCTTCTCCTTGCTGCACTTTCAGATCGGTTACGGTTCTGATGGGCATCAGGACCGGAAATCAAACCGTTTCAGGTCAGATTTCAGACGTTCAAGTTCTGCCTTGAGCTCCTTTTCCGGAATCAGTGTATGTTGCGATAGGGTGGCTAGTTGATCTTCCAGTGCGGCCAATGGTGTATTGACCAGCAGGTTCCCCGGATAGGCCTGTTCACTTGGGGGTAACTGGTTCACGGCAGTCGTTTGCAAGAAATATAGCACAGCCAGGGACATGGCCGTGCCAAGGGCAGGAATTCGCCAGTCGGTTTGAGCTTTTCTGGCCACAGGTTTGGCCAGCTTCACCGCTCTCATAACATCCTGATGCAGTCTACTGCTGACTTTTGGATCCTCTTCAGCCGTTTCCAGTAACAGTTTTTCCAATTGTTCCCTTTTCATGGGGTTACCTCCTTATGGGAGACGGTGTATTCAAATTCATCTTCCCGTAGCTCACTGGATAAACGCCTGCGGGCACGCATCAGGTTGACTTTAACCCAACTGACAGGCCGATTCATAGCTGCTCCGATTTCCCTATGAGGTAGTTCCCCGGCGTAGAACAACCACAATGCCGTGAATTGGGCATCACTCAGACAGGTCTTTGCCGTTTTCCAGATGGAATGCCTGGTCTCTAACGCAATACCCAGCTGTTCGGGCCCGGGCTGTTGACATACCACCATTGCCGGCTTCTCGAGGGGCTCTGTTTGCCGTCGATCCGATTGATATAACTTACGTATGGCGATGGTGAATAACCAGGTGCTGAATTGATACCGGGGTTTATAGCCTGACAGATACTTGAATGCTGCAGCGAAAGTCTCCTGCAATGCATCCTCTGCATCCGACCGGTTGGCCGCCCTTACCAACAGGAAACGGTAAAGGCGATCCTGGTAATGGAATACCAATTTTTCAAAGGCACTAACCGATCCCTGTTGAGCGGATTCGATCAATTGCCTTTCTCCTGCTAATTCCACTGAGTGCACCGGGAGATTCTTTACAGATCCCTGATAGCTTCGATCTGATCAGCAGCAATCTGAACATTCATGTGTAGTACAGCGCCATCATTGACAAACCGCACGTTGCGCAATATGTCGCCCAGTGGACTTTCCGTCTCACTGAGTGCTTTCAGCGCGACCAGACCTTCCACGATATTACGCACCGACATGGCAACTTCTGCCGAATCAGCCATCAGTTGAGCGCTGACCAGCAAACCGTCGTTTTCCTCGGCAACAACGACGGCCACCGCATCCAGGTTTTTCAATACCGAAGAATCCCACTTGCCCGCTATCTCTGCTGTGGTATTGGCACCACCCTGCATCAGTGCACGGTCGGCCTGCAGAACCAGCAATGCACCGGGATCCACGCTTTCGAACCCACCCAGGTAGCCATTCGCGTCGACGAACGTTTGCATCATATCCGTGCTTTGAGTGATCAGTGTTTGTGTTGCACCAAGCGAGACATACAGGGCCTCGCGATCACCCCGGGAAATATCCTGCTGCTCACCGCCCTCATCCTCGTAACTCATGGATTTGGAATCATGCTCAACCGTATAAAGCGTCAGGCCATTTTCGAATGATGTGCTAACCCCGGCGCCCTGCTCTTCCAGCTTGGACAATACTGCGGAGCGGGTTTCCTCGGAAATCAAACCATGAAGCACCACTGCGCCATCACTGATGCCGGTTCCGTGCATCGGTAGCTTCCCGCCGAATACCGTGACGCCTTCGATTTCACCACTTATGTCAACACCCAGTTCATCCTGGATGTCATCCAGGGTTTCCCGCATAAACTCCCTGCCAAGCTCTGAGTTCTGAATCAATTCCAGGTTGACGTGCACATACCAATTGCTGTTCTCCGGGAGATCTGAGCTGGTAATACTGGCGGCCTGCACCAGGGCACAGGCGAAGACCGTTATTAACGTCACGCCAAGAGTTCTTAATCTATTCAAATTCATTGTTTGTTCCTTTTAAGCTTTCCGGTTGGTTTCACTTGTTCACATACTTATAGAACCCAACCGGGCAAAAAGTTACATCGTTTGAGAAATTTTTCCTGCAAGCTTATAAAAATTCAAACGATTGCAATACACATCTGGTTTCCTATACTTGTGCTTGGTCAACGTGATAATTACGGATGCAGTTGTTAGCATGCACCACGGGGCTGCATTTTTCGCATGAAAGAAGTACCGGCTACCCGACATTTCATATCAACAATCAGGATCAGCTATGAGCGGAATTCTATTGACTCTCTTGTTACTACTGACGGTTGCGGCCATCTGGATGTATAACAGGCTGGTGCGTAACCGCAACCTGGTCGCTGAGGCCTGGGCGGGTATTGATGTGCAATTGCAAAAGCGCTCTGAACTGGTCCCCAACCTCGTACAGACAGTAAAGGGCTATGCATCACATGAATCAGCTGTACTTGAAGAAGTCGTACAAATCCGTAATTCGGGGGAAACACAGGTGGGTGCACGTGCCGAACAGGAAACGGCTCTTTCCAGGTCACTGGGGCGTCTGTTCGCACTGGCAGAAGATTACCCGGACCTGAAAGCCAGCGAAAGCTTCCAGCAGCTACACACAAGCCTGATCGAAATCGAGGAGCATCTTCAATACGTACGCCGTTACTACAATGGGGCGGTCAGGGACAACAACAACCTGGTGGAAAGCTTTCCATCCAATATCGTCGCTAACACCTTCAAATTCAAACAGGCAGAGTTTTTTGAAATCGAACTGGCCAGCCAAAGAAGCGCACCCGATGTCGACCTGTAATCTGGTGTCATGTCAAGCCTATAGTGTGGGGTTCAGAGCTACCTGTCACTATGTCATCAGCCTTTGTCTGTTGATAACTGCTTCAGTTTTTGCCGACGAACGTATCCTCGACTATCAAGCCAATGTCCAGGTACATGCTGACGGCAGCCTGATTGTGACTGAGGACATTCGGGTTCGGTCCGAGGGCAAGGACATACGACGGGGAATTTACCGGGACTTTCCAACCAGCTACACGGATCACTTCGGCAATCACTACCAGGTCGGATTAAATGTGCTGGATGTGCAACGCGACGGTGTAGAGGAACCCTTCCATACTGAAAACCGATCCAACGGTGTACGTATATATATTGGCAGTTCAAGTCAAATGCTCAGCGATGGTATTCATGAGTACCGTCTGCGTTTTTATACCAATCGTCAATTGGGCTTTTTTGAAGACTACGACGAGTTGTACTGGAATGTGACCGGCAATGGCTGGATATTCCCGATCGATCACGCCAGTGTGCGTATTGGATTACCTGCACCTGTTTATGAAGATGACTTGCGAACGGCCCTTTATACCGGTCCCCGGGGAGCCAATGGCCAAAATGCAGAGTTACGCATTCTCAACGAACAAACTGTCAGGGTTGAAACAACACAAGAATTGCGCGCCCATGAAGGCCTGACTGTTGCCCTGGGCTGGCCCAAAGGTATTGTCAATGAACCCACCATAAGCACAAAAATCGGCTATTTTCTGCAAGATAATGGATCGGCCCTGGTATTGCTGATAGGTCTGCTGGCTCCACTGACCTGGTACTTTTGGGCCTGGAACCGCTATGGCCGGGACCCCCGAAAAGGTGTCATCATCCCACGCTTCAAACCACCCACAGGTCTGACACCTGCAGGTTGTAGCTATATACGCAAAATGTCATTCAACAAACAGGCTTTTTCAGCGGCGGTTGTCAGCCTCGGTATAAAGGGTTACCTGGAAATCTTTGAGGATGATGACGATTTCATACTCCGTCAAAAAGACCGATCGGGTAACGGTAAAGCAAGCAAGGGCGAGCGCGCAGTGTTGGTAGAGCTATTCAAGGAGGGGGATGAAGTTGAGCTCGATCAGGAAAACTACAAAGTATTCATGGCAGCCCATAGTAGTTTGAAGAAATCCTTGAAAGCGGAACACCTCGGCCGGGTATTCAACCTCAACTCCGTCTATGCCTTGCCTGCGGTCGCCATGACCATCGTCGCGGCTATCATCGCATCCCAATTGAGAGGAGGTCCTTTTATCTGGGTTTTGTTTGCAATCCTGACAATTACAATGCACCCGGCATTTTTATTGCTAATGCGTGCACCAACCCCTGCCGGTCGTCGAATCATGGATGAAATCGAGGGCTTCAAAATGTACCTCAATACCGCTGAGCAGGATCGTCTGGAGCGCATGCGCTCACCCCAGTTGACCCCGGAGGTTTTTGAAACCTTTTTGCCCTACGCATTTGCGCTTGGTGTTGAAAACAGCTGGTGTGACCGGTTCACACGTGAGTTTCCTGAGGATCTGGCCCAAAAAGGGGGTTATCATCCGGCCTGGTATTCAGGCCATCACAGTGGAATTGCTACCCTTGGCCATCTCGGCAACGAATTCAACAGCAGTTTTTCTTCTGCGATCTCCTCGGCCTCCTCGCCACCCGGTTCGTCCTCGGGCTCCGGTGGCGGTGGCTCCTCCGGTGGTGGTGGCGGTGGTGGCGGCGGTGGCGGCTGGTAAATAGCCCTGTTAGCATGAACGTAACATTTGAATTTGGAGAGTATTAGATGTGTAAACTGTGTTGGACATTGCTGCTTGGAGCAGTAGTTGCCGTCGTTATTGCAATCGTGATGGTGGCACCCGGTAACAAGACCACCATTGCAACAGATGGCCGCCAGGCGATTCAATTAAAACCCCAACAACGTGACCTGGTGCTCGCCGAAATGCGGACATTCGTTGACAGTCTGCAGGATATTACCCTGGCATTGGGAACAGACGACTCAGCCATGTTTCAGAAAGCGGCTCTGAAAGTTGGTCTTAAAGCCCAGGAGGGTGTGCCACTGGACATGATGAAAGCCCTGCCACTCGCGTTCAAGAAACTGGGCATGGACACACATCAGAAGTTTGATGACCTGGCAGCACTTTCCGAACAGGGTGCCGGCACGAAAGAATTGCTGACCGAATTAAGTCAGTTAATGAATAATTGTGTTGCCTGTCATGCTGCCTATCAACTGGCTTCACCACCGGCCACCTCGACTGATTAAATCAGCATAAAATACCGTACTACGTTTGTAATAATTCAAACACGCATCTCGTCAGGAGGCACACATGCATCTGGGTTTATCTGCATTACTGGAGTTTTACCGCGCACATCAAACCGATGAATCGCTGGTATTGGGTACGGTAATTGCCACTGAAGGATCTACCTACCGCAAGCCCGGCGCGATGATGCTGATCGCCACGGACAGCAATTATCAAGGCCTTATTTCAGGCGGTTGTCTTGAATCTGACCTTGCCTCGCATGCCAAACAGGTCTTTGCAGACGGCGAAACCCGCGACGTCTGTTATGACATGAGCCACGGCGACGATTTTGCCTTTGGTCTTGGCCTCGGCTGTGACGGAATCATTCACCTGATGTTGCAACGTCTGGATGGCAGCACAGGGTTCGGATTTCTTGAAACACTGGATCAAGCCTGGCAGGACAAACGCGATGGCCTGTTAAGCCTGGTCACATCCAGCAGCGACCCTGATTTCTCCGCCGGAAATTTTGCCCTTCAATGCGGAACAGAACTCAGTTCAGGTCACACGCGATTAATGCAAAGCTCTCACTCTCCTGAAGGCACATCGTTTTCAAGCGGACATGACATGTCCCGACGATTTTGGCAGGATTCTCTTGAAACCACTCAAGGCAAAGTCGACTTGTTGCTAATCCCCATTATGCCACCCCCGACCATCCTCATTTGCGGTGCAGGACATGACGCTGTTCCGGTAGCTCGCCTGGCGGTGGAAATGGGCTGGGATTGCACTATCGTAGACCACAGACCCGGATATGCGCGCGCAGACCGTTTTCCAACCTCATGTGAAATCCGGGTTCTGCAACCGGCAGATCTCAGCACCTCTGTTCCACTGTCTCAAGTAGATGCCGCTATCCTGATGACCCATCATCTGGGCCACGACCGTGCTTACCTGTCCCAGGTCGTTGAGGCCGCTATTTCATATATCGGATTGCTGGGCCCCCGTGCCCGTCGTGACCGCCTGCTCGATGAAATTGGTGCTGCAGATGTCCTTGTGCACGGACCGGCCGGGCTGGATATCGGCGCAGAGATGCCAGAATCCATCGCATTGGCCATCATTGCCGAAGTCCATGCTTTCTTGAATCGGCGCGACGGTATCATGCTGACCCTCACAAGCGCATGAGGGCAGATATTTGACGCACCCGTCACTCAGCATCCTGATTCCCGCCGCCGGTGCCAGCGAACGTTTGGGTCAGGCAAAGCAATTGGTCCAGTACAAAGGGCAATCATTGCTCCAGAACGCTGTGGACGTCGCCGATTCATTAAGTCCACTGGAGATCATTGTAGTCACCGGTTCGCAGGCAACGGCAATAGAAGACACGCTTGGGGACGCTTCAGTGAAGTGGGTGCATAATCCACAATGGTCTGCAGGTATGGGGGGATCCATCGCGGCAGGTGCCACAGCAATCAACCCGGAATCCACAGGTCTGATGATTCTCCTTAGCGATCAATGGCGGATGCAAACACAGGATCTTCAGAAACTGGCCCAAACATGGCAATCTGACCCGAGCCGCATCGTTGCCGCCGAAGCAGATGGCCACTATATGCCGCCAGTAATCTTCCCTTTAGCCTGTTTTGAGCATCTAAAAGCTCTGCAAGGTCACGAGGGTGCACGCAGTTTGTTCAAGTCTTTCCCCGAACGACTCACCGCAGTACCCATACCAAACGCGACCTTCGATCTGGATACAAAAAGTCAACTGGATGATCTGCTGACGAATCCACATACCTAAGCCGGGATATGTGTACCTGCCCTCTGAGACTCGCCACAAGTACGTCCCTGTAGGCTTCACCAACATCCATGTTGGTGGAGGTCTTGGGAGTAACCCCCAACACCCGGCGAATTGTGCGAGCATTCAGCACCGTGGCTTCAATGGACATGATGCAGAAGAGTTGGAATTAACCGAATGACTTATCCGTGGGTAACAAGTTACCCACCCTACGCACCCACCACGGATTGGTGCACGTTTAGCCGCGCCCACCACGGGTTAGTGCACGGTTAGCCGCACCCACCATTGGTCGGTGCAGGTTTAGCCGCATCCACCACTGGTGGGGGCGCGTTTCAACTCGAGGATAACCTTGGGCTCATACTTTAAATCCAGGAAATTCGGAACGGGTTCTGCAGCCCGGTGCCT
>CBDTVF010000019.1:0-15934 GCA_965363775.1 uncultured Gammaproteobacteria bacterium | reverse complement strand
TGCTTGCCCTGAAAGTCAGGTCAACAACAGATACATTGATGGTCGGTACACGCATTGAAAAACCATCCAGTTTGCCGGCCAATTCTGGCAATACCATGCCAACTGCGGCAGCCGCACCGGTACTGGTAGGAATCTGGCTCATAGTGGCTGAACGTGCACGACGCAGGTCGCTATGCAGAACATCGGTCAACACCTGGTCATTGGTGTAGGCGTGAATGGTGGTCATCAGACCATGTTCAATACCGACAGAGTCATGCAGTACTTTGGCAACAGGTGCCAGGCAGTTGGTGGTACAGGATGCGTTTGAAATTACAACATCAGTGGATTTCAGCGTGTCATGATTGACGCCGTATACCACGGTGTTATCGACATTCTGGCCAGGGGCCGAAACGATGACTTTCTTGGCACCAGCTGCGATGTGCGCACCGGCAGTTTCTTTACTACGGAAAAAGCCTGTGCATTCCATTACCAGGTCAACACCCAACTCTGCCCATGGCAGTTTTGATGGATCACGTTCTGCGAATACCTTGACGCGATCGCCATTGACGATCAGGTCGCCATCGTCCACGACAACGGTTCCGGGGAACTTGCCATGCGCGGTATCATACCGGGTCAGGTGTGCATTACTGTTGGCATCACCCAGATCATTGATGGCTACGATGCTGATTTCGTCAGTACGATCCAATTCATACAAAGCTCGCATGATATTGCGACCAATACGTCCATAGCCGTTAATTGCAACTTTAATTGTCATTCTATCTATTACTCCTGATTGTTGTTCAGTCAGATTCCAGCAGTTCTTTTACTGAGTTACTGACGTTCTTTACTGTTAAACCATAAAACTCAAATAATTCGTTGGCCGGGGCCGATGCACCAAAGCTGTCTATCGCGATGATGCGGCCGTTGTCGCCAACAAATGGATACCAATAATGTCCAACGCCTGCCTCAACGGCCACTCTCGCTTTACAACTCGAGGGTAGGACGGATTCACGATATGCACGTTCTTGTGCCATAAATCGTCCAGGGTTGGGCATGGAAACTACACGTACATTGATATTCTGTGTGGACAACTCCTCCGCTGAGGTCATCGCCAAACCCACTTCAGAGCCTGTGGCGATGATAATTGCATCACAGGGACCTTCTGCTTCTCGCAGAACGTAGCCACCACGCGCCACGGCTGATAATTGTTCATCATCCCGCTGTTGGTGTGGCAAATTCTGACGTGTAAAAATCAGTGCGCTGGGGCTCTTGCTCTCTTCGATTGCACATTTCCAGGCAACCGCTGATTCTACCGTATCGCAGGGTCGCCAGACACTGAGGTTTGGTATCAGGCGCAGACTGGAAACATGCTCAATGGGTTGATGCGTCGGGCCATCCTCACCCAGGCCAATGGAATCATGGGTATAAACATGAATATTGTGTGCTGGAATCAGTGCTGACATACGCACCGCGTTGCGTGCATAGTCTGAGAAGACAAGGAATGTTGCGTTGTAAGGAATAAAGCCACCATGCAGACCCAGGCCATTACAGATAGCTGCCATACCAAATTCACGCACGCCGAAATAGATGTAATTGCCGTCTGCTGTTTCATCACGAACATCAACACTCTGCTTCCAGATTGTATTGTTTGAACCGGCCAGATCCGCCGAACCGCCAATCAACTCTGTTAACAGCGGACCATATGCATCCAGCGCCATTTGCGAAGCTTTGCGCGTGGCCACAGTCGCGCCACCTTCCTGCAGGTCAGCAATAATTTGATCGGTCGCCTGCGTCCAGTTATCAGGCAGATCACCACTCATTCTGCGGCTATATTCACCTGCCAGTTCCGGGTAACTTTTCTGATAGGCCGCAAAACGCTCTTCCCAATCGGATTCTGCTGCGGCACCCTTTGATTTTCCATCCCAGCCAGCATAGATATCATCGGGAATTTCAAACGCAGGATGTTTCCATCCCAGGGTTTCACGGACGGCGGCTATTTCATCGGCACCCAGCGGAGAACCATGGGTGGCCGAGGTGCCCTGTTTATTGGGTGAACCAAAACCAATGACTGTTCTGCAGCAAATCAGTGTGGGTCGATCCGTTTCAGCACGGGCAGTTTCTACCGCCTGTTTGAGCTCTTCGGAGTCATGTCCATCTACCTCGCGGATCACCTGCCAGCCGTAAGCTTCAAAACGTGCCGGTGTATCATCGGTAAACCAACCCTGGACCTCGCCATCGATGGAAATCCCATTGTCATCCCAGAAAGCACACAATTTGCCGAGTCCCAGGGTGCCCGCCAGTGAACAGACTTCATGTGAAATCCCTTCCATCAAGCAACCATCACCCATGAATACCCAGGTATTGTGATCCACGACCTGGTGGCCATCCTGGTTGAAGCGGTTGGCCAGTACTTTTTCTGCCAGCGCCATACCGACCGCATTGGCGATACCCTGACCCAATGGGCCTGTGGTTGTCTCAACACCGGGTGTTTCCAAATACTCAGGGTGGCCTGCCGTTTTTGAATGCATTTGCCGGAATTTACGTATTTCCGACATCGGTAAATCATAACCACTCAAGTGCAGCACTGAATACAAGAGCATGGATGCATGCCCATTGGATAGCACAAAGCGATCACGATCCCACCAGCCAGGGTTGGCCGGGTTGTGTTTCAAATGATCGTTCCAAAGCACTTCTGCTATGTCGGCCATGCCCATAGGGGCGCCGGGATGACCTGAGTTGGCCTGTTGTATTGCATCCATGGACAGAGCACGGATTGCGTTTGCAAGTTCACGTCGTGTTGGCATTGGGATTTCCCTGATTCTGAGTTAGAAGACAGCCGGTCAGCATATTTGACAGGCCTCAGCCCGTAATACTATCTAGTCCTTAATTTTCGCTGATGAGAGCATGGTTAAGCAAGAGCCAACACCTAAATGTTGGCCTTTTTTGCAGGTTTATTGACGGAGATCAGGACACTCTGGTCTTTACCAGCCTACCTGATTTGTAATCGTCCCAGTATTCGTTCAATTCTTTCTTCACGACCGGCAATAAGAAATAGCAACCCAACAGGTTGGGAAAGGCCATGGCAAAGATCATTGCGTCTGAAAAATCGATCACTGAACCCAGTTGCATCGATGAACCGACAACCACGAAAAACAGGAACAGAAGCTTGAAGGTCAAATCCGTGATTTTGTTCTCGCCAAAAAGGAAAGTCCAGGCTTTCAAGCCATAATATGACCAGGAAATCATTGTAGAGAACGCAAACAACACCACCGCTACAGTCAGTACCCATGGGAACCATGAAATGGCAGAGCCAAACGCATCTGAAGTAAGTTGAACGCCGGCACTGGGGTCAACAGATGGATCCCAGGTACCCGTTATGATGATCACCAGCGCAGTAATAGTACAAACAACGATGGTATCGACAAATGGTTCATATAGAGCCACAAAACCTTCGGTTACCGGGCGGGAGGTTTGAACCGCTGAATGGGCGATGGCAGCTGAGCCAACGCCAGCCTCGTTTGAGAATGCAGCACGTTTGAAGCCCTGGAAAAGCACGCCGATCACACCACCGGATATTCCTTCTGCGGTAAAAGCACCGTCAATAATCTGGCCAAATGCTCCAGGCACCTGCGGCAGGTTCATAAAAATAATGGTCATACCGGCAAGGACATAGATGACCGCCATGAAAGGTACGATTTTTGACGTGACCCGGGCGATGCCTTTAATACCACCCATGATCACCATACCGACCAGTGCGGCTACGACTAACCCATACAACCAGCCTTTATCAGCCAACCAACTGCTATCAGCGCCGGTTACATTGACCAATTGTGCAAAACTCTGATTGGCCTGGAACATATTGCCACCACCAAATGAGCCGCCTACGCAAAAAATGGCGAACAATACTGCCAGCACTTTACCGAGTTTAGCGAAATTTGCGCCCTTCTCAGCCAGACCCTTGGTCAGGTAATACATCGGTCCACCAGAAACCGTACCATCCGGCAATTCGTTTCGATATTTCACACCCAGCGTACATTCGGTGAATTTTGAGGACATGCCGAGGAAACCTGCAAGAATCATCCAGAAAGTTGCGCCCGGCCCACCCAGCGACACGGCAACAGCGACACCGGCAATATTGCCCAATCCAACCGTGCCCGATAATGCTGTTGCAAGCGCCTGGAAATGAGTCACCTCACCAGCGGCCTCCGGATCGTAGTAGTCACCCCGTACCAGCTCAAAGCCATGCTTGAACGCCCGCAGGTTAACAAAATTGAAATAAAACGTGAAAATTATTGCCGCAACAATCAACCAGACCAGAACAAATGGAATTTGTACTCCGGCAACCGTAAATGAGAAAAAAACAGTACTTGCAACGGCATCTGCAAAAGGTTTAACAGCGAGATTGATTTTTTCATCAAGCCCTACGTCGGCAAATGCAGAAAAACTGGTGAACAAGCCGATGAGGGTGGTGATTCCCACTCTTAATTTTGACATTTACAATCTCCGGTTGATTTTTTGACTCACGGCACGACTGTCACAGCGCAATCAGCGCTCTGCACCAGCCGACTGCCAACACTGCCAAATACGTGCGACTTGAGCTTTGAAGCTCCCTGGCGGCCCAGAATGATATTTGAAACACCTTTTGACTTGGCCAGCGCGTTCAGCGTATCAGCCACGTGTCCGTGCCTGACCAGCCCTTGAGCATCGAGCCCTTCGGCTTTTAGCCGGTCAACGATGGGATCAACAATTTCAGAATGTGCGCGTTGCAACTCTTCCTCACGTCGCTTATGCCGTTCTGCATTTTCCTGGACTGTCGAAAATGAAAACCGCGACCATTCAATAATGTGGGTCACATACAAACGCGCACCGGACTCTCTGGCGTGCTCTGCCGCGTACTCAATTGCCCTTTCCCCGCACTCACTACAATCAACTGCTACCATCAAAACCACACTCATCTATCTCTCCCAGGTATCCGTAGCCCGTTAGTCTAACCCAACGGGTAAAAATCCAGCAGCGACTATAGCACCAAATTCGAGGTAATGAAGATTACGCAAGTTGAAGTTAGCAATGAACCGGTCACTAATAGTCCTGTTGCCACTTGATCGAACAACCCATTGAAGGAATCTGATTTTCCGGACCACGACCGGTCTCGGCGACCTGTTTCATGGCCTCAAACAATTCCCGCTCTTGCGTGTCATCGTCGGACTTCGGACCTGCAGCATCGAGACGACCCCGGTATTGCAATTCCATTTTTGCGTTATAACCGAAAAAATCAGGCGTGCAAACCGCGTCATAAGCCCTGGAGACCTCCTGTGTCTTATCCAGCAGATAAGGGAAGGGGAAATCAAACTCATTTGATATTTTCAACATGTTCTCAAATGAATCCTCCGGGTAAGCGACCGTGTCATTGGGCATAATGGCAACACTGTTGATACCCAAGGACATCAGTTCACGCGTATCACGTACCAGTTTTTTACGAATCGCCTTCACATAGGGACAATGATTACTGATAAACATCACCAATAACCCACCTTTGCCACTGCATTTCTCCAGTGTCCATAGTTGCTGATCAACCCCTTTCAATGAGAAATCGGGTGCTTTTTTTCCAAACTCACATACGGGTGTGTTCAAACTGACCATACATATCTTCCTGAATTGATGAAAGGTGCATTATATCAGGCGATTTAAGCAACCTGGGCCAGCAAAAGTCCGAAATATTTGCTATTATTAGAGTAGAACTAAATCGCCGGTAGGGGTTCTATAGAAGTGTGACCCCAAGGGTCGGTATACGGTGAGGACAAGAAGTGAAGCAACAAAGGAGACATATATCCAGACAATTTGGCAGCCTGCTAGCTGCGATTGTCGTGTGCCTGTCACCATCACTCTCTTTTGCTGCTAACAGCGATAATTCCACAGCACAGCTATTCGGAAGTTCTCAAGCAGACAACAGCAACCAGCCTCTGGCGATACTGCCCTTGCAGAAAGAGCAATCTCCGGCCAGTCTCGCTTTTGATCTGGGCGGTTCCGAAAAACGCAAACTTCAATTGCAGCTTGCCAAACCGCTAACGGTGAATGTCAACAACAGCCTGATGAAGTCATCTTCAGGTGTTGGCTCCGTATTTCTGGATAGCTCGGTCAGTCTTCGTCTGAATGACAATCTGGATATTACGACCAGCCTGGGTGCGGGAAGAAGCCAGGCGGCATTTCAGCCACTGGGTAGTATTCATTGCCAAAATGGCGTGCTTGACCAGGGTTCCTACCGGGCATCTGACTGTCACTTTATCAACCAGGCAAACGTGTTACAGCAGAATCAGGTAGCCCTTGGTCTGCGCTATGGTAACAACAACCTCAATTCGGCTGTCAGCATGTTCAGGCACGAAGCCGGCATCGGTCAACAGGGTGTTGTCAATTACGCAGCACCAATGAATACACCACTACCCGGCACCGGATTACTGACACCTGATCAAGGTAACCCCTTGTTGCCTGCATTAAGCGCTGGACAACCACTTAGCTACATGCGTGGTGAAACCTCGGGTCTGGATATGGAGTTTCAGGTTGGCTTAACTACCGATAGCGCCGGCGACATAAGACTCGGGCTCCAGTTGACCCGTGTGCTGGACGCGTCCTATGAGGCCACTACTGCTTACTCACCAAGCCTGCAGAACTGGACAATCTCCAATCCGTTCGATAGCGCGAAAGTCAATCTAGACTGGAGTAAAGGTAATTTCAGCGGCGGCTTGCAAGGGTTTTACCGTGAGCAAGTGCAGTTTCTGAATGGAGAAGACCTGGATAGCTCAACCACTTTCGACGTCCACTTCACCTGGCGGGCACCATGGAATGCCAATCTCAGCGTTGGAACCAGCAACCTGCTCGGTTCAGGCACAGAAGATAAAGGCAAAACTGAAAACGGACTGCAAGATCCATTTGAGGCTGTTTATGGCCGAATTCCTTATGTCCGGTACCAGCAGGACCTCTAAATACTAAGTTTTCTCAAGGCTATTTTGAATTTGTACAGATAGACCCGTATGCCGAGGTAAAATACAGACCCGACGGCAAACATGATGTACGGCCCCATGGATGACCTGTATTGAAAGCCCTCAGTTTCTACAAGATACCAACCAAATGCTCCGATTAAAAGCGTCAGAGCCGCATAGCTCGCCATCTTCAGATGATAAATCCTGTCTCTCATTTTCCGGCGATGAAATTCTTTCAGTTGCGCCTCTTCAACTTCACCCCGCTGAAAGCCGCAGTGCGGGCACAGCATGATGCGACCGGAAATGTTTTTGCCACAACTGGGACAAGAAACAATAGCCATTACGTATTCCTCATACTTAGGGTTGACACTACACTTATCCAAAAAACCTCAATTCGGCACGTAAACCGCCACTCTTGCGGTTTTCGAAGTAAATCGACCAACCATATAACTCGCAAAGACGTTGGACAATCGCCAGGCCAAGACCTGAGCCTTTACCTGAGACACCTTCACCACGGTAGTGCCTGTCCATCACCTGCGACAATTCCGACTCCGGAATTCCCGGCCCGGTATCTTCCACCAAAACACGTCCGCTGCCAATAGTGCACACCACTTCCCCTGCCGGCGTATAGCGGATCGAGTTGCTTATCAGGTTGCCAACGGTGACGGCTATGACGGACTCCGGAGCAATAACACTGACTTTGTCTTCCACAATAATCTTTAAATCGAGCGGCTTATTGTCCAGTAAAGGCGTATGCAGATGTATCAACTTATCGACAATCTTGCTGACATCCTGTGCTTCACTGTCCTGGTTGATACCCTGTTCAGAGCGAACCAGGTGCAGTAGAGCCGTCGTGATATCGGTTGATTGCCTGGCAGCCCTGGCAATGCGTAAGATCCGGGTTTTTGTTTTTTCCGGCAAATCTTTTTGCGCCAACAATAATTCCGTAGCCCCGGAAATCACCGCCAACGGTGTCCTTAACTCATGGCTGACATCGGCGTTGAACTCCCTGTCCCGTTCAACCAGTTGATGTACGCGCGCAGCATAGGCATCGAGGGCAGCAGCCAGTTGCCCGACTTCATCATCAGGAAACCACTTCGCCAACTCGGGTGAGGGTGTCTCCTCACCCAGTTGACTCAATCGTTCCGCCAGGTCGCTAACAGGTTTCATTACCCTGCGGGAAGACCACAAACCCAATGCCAGTGATAGTAGGGAAAACACCATGACGGCTGCCACCAGTGACCAGACAAGCCGGTTGGTCAGGCGTTGATTCTCCGTGATGTCATAGATCAAAAAGGCCCACAAATCATCATCTTTCCGAACCGCAGCCTTGAAATAACCTTCAACGGTTTCGACTTCGTGAACACCGGTTTCGAGGTTTCTTATTTTAGCTGAAACCCTCTTGTTGGGGTCACCGGGGCGAGTGACAAATCCCTGGATACGGGTATGGAAGGGTTCTACCAGCGTGGGATCCTGGTGCAGTTGTACCAGGTAATCATCGAGTTCCTGTTTAAGCGTCGCACCAATAAGTTGATCTTCAAGATTGCTTTGCAGAAAAAGAGTGCTGATCGCAAACAGAGTGCTGAGCAGCGTGCCGAACAGCAGAAAGGAAACTATGATGCGGCTGCGGAGCCTACGCCGGTATAGCATTCGACTCCAGCAGACGGTAACCAATACCGTGACGGGTCTGGATCATTTTAGTCCCAAATGGTTTGTCGATTGCTGAGCGCAAGGAATGAATATGCACCCGCAGGCTGTCGCTGTCAGGCATTTCTTCACCCCAGACCTCTTTTTCCAGTTCAGCCCTGGTTACCACGTTTGGTGAAGTCTCCATCAGGCAACGCAATAATTTAAGACCAATCGGGTTCAGGTCAATTTCCTGGTCGTTGCGACTGACAATCAATGTATCAACATTAAAAACCAGGTCACCGACCTGAATCTCTTTGCTCGCCCGCCGGGTACCCCGAGTGGCCAAAACTTTCAGTCTTACCTCAACCTCCTGTAGTTCAAAAGGTTTGACCAGGTAGTCATCTGCGCCAGTCTCAAACCCGGCCAGCTTGTCCTCAAGACGATCCCGGGCGGTCAACATCAGAACCGGGGTGTTTTTTCCGGCTTCCTGACGCAGCTTGCGACAAACTTCCAAACCATCCATTCCTGGCAATGCCAGGTCAAGAACGATCGCGTCAAAATCATTGACGATTGCGAGATGCAAACCGGTTATGCCATCACCGGCAAAGTCCACGGTATGTCCTTTTTCATCGAGATAGTCGCCAAGATTTGCTGCGATATCCGGGTTGTCTTCAATTATTAAAACGCGCACATTGGATTCCTGTATTTAATGATCCTGAAATTGATTTTGTCAGTCAAAATTGAGAACTTCGACATCTCTGAGTGGAGCTGCAAGTGATTCAGCATCGCCGCCTTCAGACATTTTCACTGCCAAACGAACCTCGTTAGCTGAATCGGCATGCCGGATGGCCTCATCATAGGTGATTTTGCCTTCCTTATACATGCCGAACAGACACTGATCGAATGTGATCATGCCATGATGATTCGACTCGGACATGATCTTCTTCAATTCAGTAATTTCACCGTTTCGAATTCTTTCCTGTACCAGCGGTGTGGCCAGCAGAACCTCAACTGCCGCCCAACGCCGGGTTTGATCTGCGGAAGGCACCAGTTGTTGCGCGACAATCGCCCGCATATTGAAGGATAAATCGAGTAACACCTGTTCTTTTGCCTCTTCGGGGAAGAAATGCAGAATCCGGTCGAGCGTCTGGTTGGCGTTATTGGCATGCAGGGTACACAAAACCAGGTGACCCGTTTCGGCAAATGTAATGGCGTACTCCATGGTCTCGCGTGTGCGCACTTCGCCAATCATGATGACATCGGGTGCCTGTCGCAGTGTATTGCGCAATGCCACCTCAAATGAATCTGTGTCAATACCAACCTCTCGCTGGGTGACCAGGCTTTTGCCATGGCAATGTACGTATTCGATCGGGTCCTCAACAGAAATAATGTGTCCGGACATTCTCTTGTTGCGATAGCCAATCATGGCCGCCAGCGAAGTTGACTTACCCGTGCCGGTCGCACCCACAAACAAAATGATTCCACGCTTGGACAATGCAAGATCAGTCAACAGTTCCGGTAAACCCAACTCTTCAATCGTTGGAATGGTGGTTTCAATACGCCGGCAGACCATGCCAACATGTGCCTGCTGGTAAAATGCACTGACCCTGAAACGCACCTCCTCGCCAAGCGCAATGGCGAACTGGCACTCCATTGTTTCCTGGAATTCCCTCAACTGCTTTTTTGTCATGATACCCAGAACGATCTCGGAGACCTCATCCGGCAGCAGCACCTCGGTTGAAATCGGCCGTATTTTGCCATTCACCTTGATACACGGAGGCGCATCTGCAGTGATAAAAAGGTCTGAGCCTTTTTCATCGTGAAGTTGTTGTAACCAGCCTTCTACTACACTCATTTTTACATCTCCTTTCGCTCACCTGGTGCGGTCATGTATTAACAATTCAGGCAATCCTACATAAACAACTTGCGGTCTACCGCCTTCCTGGCAGCTTCCTGGCGGGCAACAATACCCCTTGAAACCAATCCTTCAAGATACTGGTCAAGCGTGTGCATGCCAACATTTTGCCCTGTTTGAATGGCTGAGTACATTTGCGCAACTTTATCCTCGCGGATCAGGTTTCTGATCGCAGGTGTGGCCATCATGATTTCGTGAGCTGCGATTCGACCACCGCGAATTCGCTTCATCAGTGTTTGTGCGATAACCGCACGCAGTGATTCCGACAACATCGAACGGACCATGGATTTTTCACCTGCGGGGAAGACATCGATGATACGGTCAATCGTCTTGGCGGCTGAACTTGTGTGCAAAGTTGCAAAAACCAGGTGACCAGTCTCAGCCGCGGTCAGGGCCAGGCGGATGGTTTCAATATCACGCATTTCGCCAACAAGGATAATATCCGGATCTTCACGCAGGGCTGAACGCAGCGCCTGGTTAAAGCCATGGGTGTCGCGGTGTATTTCGCGTTGATTGATCAGGCATTTACGCGATGTATGCACAAACTCGATCGGATCTTCAATGGTCAGGATATGCCCGGCGATGGTGGTATTGAGATGATCAATCATCGCCGCAAGCGTGGTGGATTTGCCCGAACCGGTTGGACCGGTCACCAGCACAAGACCGCGCGGTACATTGATAATATCCTTGAAAGAGGGTGGGGCGCCAATATCATCCAGGGTCAAGACTGCAGCTGGAATGGTACGAAACGCACCGCCGACTCCACGATCATGATGGAAGCAATTAACACGGAAGCGGGCAAGTAATGGTACCGCGTAGGAAAAATCTACTTCCAGGTTAGCCTCGAAGTCGCGCCGCTGATGATCGCTCATCGTGCTGTAAAGCAACTCGGTCAGCTGTTGGTTATCGAGGGGTGGTAAATTCAAACGACGCAAGTCACCATCCACACGAACCATGGGTGGCAGACCGGATGACAGATGAAGATCTGAAGCCTTGTTTTTAACAGCAAAGGCTAGTAATTCAGCAATATCCATTAAACCCTCCTTGCAGGGATGCTGGTCGCGTTACAATACACATGACTCAAAGTCGGATGTGTTTGAAACCGTATCACCGGTTCTTATCGCAACAACCGTAACCATAGACAATGCAAACACTGGCTGCAACATGAATAGTTCACTTGAAAGACTGAAATCTGTCCGGCGAAGAATAGAAAAGGCCTGTATCGCTGCGGGCAGACAACCCGAAGAGGTCTCATTGCTTGCTGTCAGCAAAAGACAATCAGCTGATAAAATCATTACTTTTAATAAGTTAGGGATAATTTCTTTTGGCGAAAACCAATTGCAGGAAGCTTTGGAAAAGCAACAGGAACTGGACCAGTTGGATTTACAGTGGCATTTTATCGGCACGGTGCAATCCAACAAAACCCGCGCCCTTGCAGAACATTTTCAATGGGTACAAAGTGTCGACCGACAAAAGATACTCCAACGCCTATCGGCACAACGACCGGATACCCTGGCTCCGCTTAATATCTGTCTACAGGTAAATATCGACAGGGAACCACAAAAGACCGGTGCCAGCCCGGATGAAGTGTTGCCATTGGCTGAGTTTGCCAGGAGTCTGAAAAATATTAGATTGAGAGGGTTGATGGCCCTCCCACGCTTAAGCAATATTCCATCAGAACAACATACCAGTTTCAGGAATGTGAGAATTCTGTATGAAAAAATGAAAAATGCAGGCCATGACCTTGACACCTTGTCTATAGGCATGTCATCTGACCTGGAGATAGCCATTTCCGAAGGCAGTACCATGGTACGCATTGGCACAGATTTGCTCGGCAAGCGGGCAACATGAAACATCACAACAAGGATAAGATATGAGAATCGCATTTATTGGCGGCGGCAACATGGCCACAGCACTGATCAGTAGCCTGTTCGCATCCCGTCACGATGTTGACCGTATTAAAGTCGCTGACCCCAACAAAAGTGTGAAGGAAAGACTGCAAAGGCAATGGCCGGTGACCTGCTACAAGCAAGCCGCTGATGCAATCAAAGATATGGATGCCATTGTACTGGCAGTCAAACCCCAGGTTCTACCGATTGTGCTCGATGAGATTGGAGATCTCGTCTCCGGCAAGCAACTGGTGATTTCCATCGTTGCAGGTATACACACCTCCCAGATCGCTGAACAGATAAAATCCAATCCGCCAATCATCCGTACCATGCCTAACACCCCCGCCCTGATCGGTTTGGGCATAACCGGCATGTACGCCCGCGTAAACTGTAGTCTTGCCCAACGTGAGTTGACGCACAACCTGATGGAATCCGCCGGTGAAGTCGTATGGCTTGAGAAGGAGAGCCTCCTTGATGTCGTGACTGCGGTATCAGGCAGTGGACCTGCATATTTTTATTACCTGGTTGAATGCCTGCGCAAAGCGGGAACCCGGTTGGGTTTACCCGAGGATGTAGCTGCCAGTCTCGCGCTGCATACCGCTCACGGCGCCAGTGCCATGGCGGTAAAGAGTGATGCGGATGTCACCGTACTCCGCCAACGCGTGACCACTCCGGGTGGCACCACCGAGGCGGCCATGGAACAACTCAGCGCCGGCGATTTTGAACAACTGATCGATGCGGCGATTACCGCCGCCACCAATCGTGGATTGCAACTCGCAAGGGAAGCACAGGCATGAACCTGCCTGCTGCACTCATATATCTTGTCAGTACGATTACTGACCTGTATGTCACTGCTATTTTACTACGTCTGTTATTACAGTGGGTCAGGGCAGATTTTTACAACCCGCTGAGCCAGTTTCTGATCAAGGTCACAAATCCCGTGGTGGTACCGGCACGTCGCATCATTCCTTCTATCGGCAAGCTGGACACCGCGTCGGTGGTTGTCATGCTGCTGCTGGAGCTGTTGCAATTGGTCATCATCGGCCTGATCAGCCAGACGGAATTTGCCTTCCAGTTCTTATTGCTATTCGCAATTAAAAAACTGCTTGTCACACTGTTATTAACCTATTTTGTGCTGATTATTGCCCGTGTAATCGTCAGCTGGATTGCAAATCAGACACGTCATCCAATTATTCCATTGATTCACCAACTCACTGAACCGGTGCTGAGACCATTCAGCAAGCTGGTCCCACCACTGGGTGGTGTCGACCTGTCACCATTGTTTGCCCTGATCGCCGTAAGATTTCTATTGCTGCTGATGGGATGGTAATTGTCCAATGACCGCGCCATAACCTGACCGGTAATCCGGATAGGACAATTCAAACCCACTATTACGTAATCGCCGGTTATCTACACGCTTTCCGGAGCCCCCATGCTCTTCGGTCAGACCAACTGGCGCAGGCTTGCCCTGCGCTTTTGCCAACCAACTCACGACTTCGTAACGGGGTGCCGGCAGGTCGTCGGTCGCAACGTACAAGGCTTCCGGCTTCTCGATTTCCATCAGGTGTTTCAGAGCCGCTGCGGCATCATCCCGGTGTATACGATTGGTAAAAAAAGCTGGGGATTGTTGTACTTTCAGATCACTGGATGCGGCCATCCTGATCAGCCTCTCTCTGCCCGGCCCGTAAATGCCTGAGATCCGTACGACGACAAGCTTGTCTGTGTAAGTACCTGCCACAGACTCCATTTCCAGCAACACTTTGCCGTTAAAGCCGGTGGGGTTGGTTACGGATTCTTCATTGACAATACCACCACTCGATTCCCCGTACACCGCTGTACTTGAAACCAGTAGCGTCCGGAGCGGGGCTTGTTTCAGACCGTTCCACAAGTTTTTCAAACCCTGTATGAAAATAGCTTCATAAGCTGCCTGATCACGGCGAGCAGGCGTTGGCATGAATACCAGTTGATCGATTTCATTTGGAAGCTCTGTCAGTGTATCAGGGCGGGTAAGATCCGCCCGGATAGGCAGAACACCGTCAGGCAAACTCGAGGTATCACGCTTCAAACCATAAACAACGTGACCATCCTGCAATAATGATACGGCCAGGACATTGCCCACATCACCACAACCCGCTATTAATACACGCATTAGCCTGGTTCCGGCTCTGGATCATCAGGAAGAACCCGCGCACCCGGCAGGGTTCGCAACCAGATCAGCCACACCACCATCGCATCGAGAATAATCAATGCCTGCCATAAATACAGGTGAAACCATTCAAATGCGGTGTAATTCCACTGGCCAAGGTAATAAAGGCTTATGATTCTCACAAGGTTGAGTAGTTGTATGGCAAAAAAGCCGGCCACAAAACCAATCATCTTATTTTTAAAAGGCGCCGGAAACGCAAATATGGCAGCAAACAAAATGATAACGGCCTCAAGCCCGTTACAGCCACGCTCGATACGGACACCAAATCCTGAGACCTTGTCACGTAGTATATTGCCAGTGGCGATGACGTTTTCATCAAAACCCTGCACAATCCACACGCTGATATCAGCAATGGCTGATGTAAATGGAATGATGACGTACTTTTCCGCTGGCTGTAAAATCTCAAGCGTGAACAGCCCAATAAGCAACACTGAAAATATGATAAAAAACCTAAGCATTAAATCTGCCGCTCTTCCTGTAAGGCGAATCGACGCAATGGTACCCAATGCCATCCGGCCTTGCACGGTGTTTGCGCCGTGAGCACTCCATAAAATGGGCAAAGTAAACCAGAATGTTTTCCTGATCGGCCCAATGGGGTCCGGCAAAACTACGATCGGAAGACACCTGGCAAGAAAACTCGGTCTTGATTTTTATGACTGCGACCACGAGCTTGAACGCTTGACCGGAGCCAGCGTTAACCTGATCTTTGATCTCGAAGGTGAAGAAGGGTTCCGTTTGAGGGAAAAATATCTACTCAAGGAACTGACAGCAAAAAATGGTGTGTTAATTGCGACCGGGGGTGGCACGGTCTGCTTTGAGGAGAACCGTCATATGCTGCGTTCACGCGGTTTTGTCGTCTATCTAAAAACGAGTATTGAAGAACAACTCAAACGTCTCAGCAAGGACAAAACCCGACCACTGTTGCAGGCTGAGGACAGAGTGCAACGCCTGAAGAATCTGGCCGAGGTACGTAATCCACTTTATGATGCAACAGCTGACTTGGTCTTCACCGCCCGCAGGTCAAGTGTGCAGGCAACCGCTAAAATACTGGTAGCCACCGTTTTAGACCGACTGGACCCACTCAAGCCGGAGGAACCACATGCAGACAGTTAAAGTTGACCTTTCAGATCGAAGTTACACGGTAACGATCGACTCCGGTATCCTCGGCACACAACATTCCGTATTTGACCTCGGTGATAGCAGCAGCGTCCTCATAGTCAGTAATGAAACGGTTGCGCCGCTTTACCTCGAGTCACTTAAACAATCGCTGGCAGGCAAAGAAGTTCACAGCCTGATCCTGCCGGATGGAGAATCGTATAAGACGAATGAAAGCTGGTCAAAG
>CBDTVF010000018.1:0-16016 GCA_965363775.1 uncultured Gammaproteobacteria bacterium | reverse complement strand
TTGGTGATCAAAAACCGTGGGTAACAAGTTACCCACCCTACAAGGCACGATGACCAACCTTTTGAAATTATGTTTTTAATACCTGCTCTTTTAGACGTTTGATCTGATCCCTCATTTCTGCCGCTTCTTCAAACTCAAGCATCTGGGCATGCTGGATCATTTTCGATTCCATCTCTGCAATCGATTTGCCCAGCTCGGCAGGACGCATGTGCTGATACTGGGCTGCGGTCTCTGCCACCTTGCGTTGTTGGTCTCTTTCTGCAGGGGACAACGAACGTGCGTCTTCCATGATATCGGAGACCGCCTTGATAATGCTTTTCGGGGTTATACCGTGCTCTTTGTTGTATTCCCTCTGCCGCTCACGACGCCGGTCGGTTTCGTCGATGGCCCGTTGCATGGAACCGGTCATCTTATCTGCATAGAGTATGGCTTTGCCCTTGAGGTTTCTTGCTGCACGGCCTATGGTCTGTATTAATGCAGATTCCGAACGCAAGAACCCCTCACGATCGGCGTCAAGTATGGCAACCAGAGATACTTCCGGCATATCCAGCCCTTCCCTGAGCAGGTTAATACCCACCAGCACATCAAACTCACCCAGACGCAGATCACGTATGATTTCAACACGTTCAACGGTATCCACATCCGAGTGCAGATATCTTACCCTTACACCGTGATCCGCCAGGTATTCGGTCAGATTCTCAGCCATTCGTTTGGTCAAAGTGGTAATCAGCACCCTTTCACCCACGGCAGTTCGCAGGCTAATTTCTGACAACACATCATCCACCTGGTCCGCCACCGGTCGTATTTCCACCTCGGGATCTAACAACCCTGTAGGGCGTACTACCTGCTCGACGATTTCGCCTGCGCGTTCCATTTCATAGGGCCGTGGTGTGGCAGAAACAAAAACGGTCTGGCCTGACCTTTGTTCCCATTCATCAAACCTGAGAGGCCGGTTATCCAGTGCAGAAGGTAGCCTGAAGCCGTAGGTAACCAGGTTTTCCTTGCGTGACCTGTCGCCTTTGTACATACCACTAAGTTGTGGAACCATCACGTGACTCTCATCCAGAACCAGCAAAGCATCGTCAGCGAGGTAATCAAAAAGGGTTGGAGGTGCCTCACCTGCCCCACGACCGGTTAAATGCCGCGAATAATTCTCTACCCCGTTGCAATACCCCAACTCCAGCATCATCTCCAGGTCATAAAGCGTGCGTTGCTCCAGACGCTGGGCTTCGACCAGTTGCTGGTTGTCACGTTGATGCGCCAACCGTTGTTTCAGTTCTGCACTGATCGCAGCCGCCGCGTCGATAACCGTTTGACGTGGTGTCACGTAATGTGACTTGGGGAAAACCGTCACCCGTTGCATTTTCTTGACCACTTCGCCGGTTAACGGATCAAACTGGGAAATATTTTCAATTTCCTCGTCGAACAGTTCAACGCGTATCGCCCGTATTTCCTCGTCACCGGGGAATATATCAATGACCTCACCACGAACACGATATGTACCCCTGCGTAGCTCCATATCATTGCGGCTGTATTGCATCTCGGACAAACGTCGCAGAATGTTGCGCTGGTTGATGACTTCCCCAACCGATAAATGCAACACCATGCTCAGGTATTGGGTCGGATCTCCAAGGCCGTAAATCGCTGAAACCGTGGATACGATAATGGTGTCACGACGTTCCAGCAGCGCCTTGGTGGCCGACAGACGCATTTGTTCAATGTGCTCATTGATAGACGCATCCTTCTCGATATACGTGTCAGAGGATGGCACATAGGCTTCTGGCTGGTAATAATCGTAATAGGAAACAAAATATTCCACCGCGTTTTCCGGGAAATAACCACGAAAGTCGCCGTATAACTGTGCAGCCAGTGTTTTGTTAGGTGCCATCACCAGGGTTGGCCGCTGCAATTCCTGGATAACGTTGGCCATGGTGAAGGTCTTGCCCGAGCCCGTTACGCCCAACAATGTCATGTGCTGCATACCGCCGCGCAAACCACTGGTCAACGCACGTATCGCCTCTGGCTGGTCACCTTGTGGCTGGTATTCACTGAAAAGCTTGAAGGGTTTATTTTTCAAAGTAAGACTCTATTTGAGTGGCCAAACTTGTTATTATAGCGCCCCTTTTAAAATTTTAGCTTGCTGGAGAACCCATGAAATTTCTTTCTGCCCTGATTCTGTTTTTGTCACTCTCTACAACTGCCTCAGCACAAACCGCGCTGGATGAGCAAATTGCACTTGTGCGTCAGTCAGCCCATACAGACCGAAAGGTCATCCTCATGGGCAACATGTCTTTTACTGCTGATGAAAGTGCTGCTTTCTGGTCTAAATGGAATGAGTACCGTGCCGCAGTAGCCGCCAATGGCGACAGAACACTGGCGCTTATCAAGGACTTTGCCGCGAACTACGAAGAAATGACCGATCAAAAAGCCCAGGAATTGATGACGGACCACTTCTCGATCAAGATGCAGGATCTTGTAATCAAGCAGAACTTTGCCAAGGAAATCAATAAGTTCATGCCGGCACAAAAAGTCATGCGCGTCATTCAGATCGAAAACAAACTCGATGCCGCCATCAACCTGCAACTGGCATCAGAGATACCTCTGGCCAAGTAATTTTCAGACACGCGGAAGGACGATTAAACCCGTCCTACTGCAAGTGAAGTTGCTACTATAATGAGTATGTCGGGTGCGCATCTGTTTGCGCACCTTCTAAATATGTTGGGCTAGCACGTAACCATTACGCGCTTATAGCCCCTCGGGGGGGCTGCACACGTGTCATATAAAATTTCCAACAGGGTTTCCCAAATCAAGCCTTCCGCAACCATCATGGTAAGCATGAAAGCTGCTGAACTTCGGGCGCAGGGTCGGGATATCATTTCACTGGGAGCTGGTGAACCGGATTTCGATACGCCTGATCACATCAAGAAAGCTGCTGTTGAAGCCATAGACGCAGGAAAAACGAAGTATCCACCTGTAGATGGAACAGCAGAACTGAAAAGCGCGATCGTGCGGAAGTTTCGTGAAGAAAACCAACTCGATTACAGCACCGCGCAAATCATCGTGTCAAATGGCGCCAAGCAATGCCTGTTTAACCTGCTGGTCTCTCTGCTCAACCCGGATGAAGAAGTCATCCTGCCGGCACCTTACTGGGTCTCCTATCCGGACATGATCAAACTGGCCGATGGCCAACCTGTGATTCTGAATACGACTGAGGCGACCGACTTCAAGATCACCGCCAAGCACCTGGAGTCATCATTGACGGATCAAACCCGCTTGTTGATCCTCAACTCACCCTCCAACCCGACCGGCAAGGTTTATACCGCCAAAGAGTACCGTGCATTAGCCGATGTGCTCATCGAACACCCGAAAGTCATGATCATCTGTGACGATATTTATGAGCATATTTACTGGGGCGAGAAACCATTTTGCACACTGCTGAATGTCTGCCCGGAACTAACCGGACGCACCGTGATCATCAACGGTGTTTCAAAAGCCTATGCAATGACCGGTTGGCGAATTGGTTATGCAGCGGGACCGAAGGATATGATCGCAGCCATGCGCAAAGTCCAGGGTCAGAGCACCTCGGGCGCCTGCTCGATTTCACAGGCTGCTGCAACTGCCGCACTCGAAGGCCCACAGGATTGCATCATGCAAATGCGGACTGAATACAAACGCCGATATGAATACCTGCTCGATGCCCTGAACCAGATTGATGGTGTTGAATGCGAGGGCTGCGATGGTGCTTTTTATGCGTTCCCTTCTTTCAAGGCAGTGATTAAACGTATGCCTGGTATCCGTGACGATGTCGAACTGGCTGCCTGGTTGCTCGATAACGCCGGTGTAAGTCTGGTCCCGGGAACGGCCTTTGGCGCACCAGGACACCTGCGGTTTTCGTTCGCCACCAGCATGGAAAACCTGCAGACCTGTATCAAGCGAATCAAAGACGCGATCACATAACTCGTTACGCACGATTTCAAAACAAACACTCGGTTTAAAACAAACAATGGATACGTAGGGTGCGTAACTTGTTACGCACGGGTTATCTCTTTAAAAACGTGCGTAACAAGTTACGCACCCTACGACTTTTAACCCCGAGGACTACATCAACTGACAAAAACCTCCCATTACCGCCGATACCCTGCCCCAGATAACCTCTATCTATGAACAGGCCACAACAACACGGCATAACCGCACTCGAGCTAATTGTCACCATGGCCATCGCCGCCATACTCTTGGCTACTGCCGTACCATCCTTCAAAAACTACAGCTGGAACCTGCGCATGCGGACCGCGATGGACGTACTGCAAACAGACCTGAACCTGGCACGGAGCCGAGCCATCAGCCATAACATCCAGACCATCATCTGCCCTGCCACTGACACCAGTGATTGTTCCGGAGAATCAAGCTGGCAACAGGGATGGATCGTATTTACCGACCTCAATGGAGACCGGCATAAACAGGAAGGAGAGCCACTGCTCAAGCAAGCAGGTGCGGTAGAGCTTCTGACAATCAACAGCTCCCGCTCACGTAATCACCTGCGCTTTTTCCCTAACGGCACTGCCCCGGGAAGCAACATAAGTATCCTGTTTTGCGATAGTCGTGGAGCCGAAAAAGCCGGTGCAATTGCCGTATCCAATTCCGGCAGAATCCGCCAGCAAACCGATAGTTCGAAAACCAATGCAAATTGTCCTTGACTCATCCCCTCAAAATACGCAAAATACCGCGCCTTACACAATTCCCCGATAGCTCAGTTGGTTAGAGCGGGTGACTGTTAATCACTAGGTCGTTGGTTCGAGTCCATCTCGGGGAGCCAAATTGAAGAACAAAGACAGGAATTCAGCAGAAATGTTGAGTTCCTGTTTTTGCTTATGAGGTCATTCGATAGAAATGTTTCTACGTATTCCCGTGCCTGATTGTTCGATGCCAGTTCCATCTTTTTCTATTGTCCACCGAGTCACTATCTTTCTCCCAAATCTCTTTTGTTGCGACCTTCCCACTCTTACCAACAGATACAGACTGTGAGTTGATCGGGTTTTTCATATTGTATTCCACAAATTTTTTGAGAAACACTTATGCTTTCTAATGGATGCACTAATGATAATCGGTCTCATTAGCAATAAGTATAGACGATATATTTATTCACACAGAAAGTGATCACCGTCCGCAGGATTCAGCCTGTGTTCAGCCAACCCCGGTAAGATTGAATCATCGCCCTGGTTTGCAGCCTGTGCCTCTTTAATCCCCCCATTGAGATTGTTGCTACCAGGGCGCTTCTTATTGGTGGTGTTAAACATGGGCAATATCGTTGACCCAAATCAATACGCTTCGCCCGGTTGTGAGTACTCTTACAGGTTGGCACTGGTAGGGATTCACCATGACACGGATTGCTTTTGTTGTTGCCTTCACTTGCTCAGCTCTTGCTACAGATTTGGCTTCAGCCGAACCAGCTTCTGATTATTACGACACAGCAGATCCATCAACATCGCAGACTCTGCGACATACACTGAACGCAATCATCGATGACCATATCCGATATCCATATACATCAGCGACAACCGACACATGGGATGTTCTGGAGATAGCTGATGAAGACCGGGATGATGCAACCAGAATTGTTACGATTTATAACAATTCCACCTATATCAAAAGACATGGCGGCAATGACTTCTATAACCGGGAACATACCTGGCCCAAATCCTATGGGTTTCCCGACAATGGACCCAGCCTGAATTACCCATACACCGATATGCACCATCTGTTTCTATCCGACAGCGATTACAACTTCTACCGCTCGAATAAGCCATATGACAATTGCGGCTCAAATTGCGATGAGTATGCAACGGAAACCAACCATGACCGGGGTGGCGTTGGCGGACCTTATCCGGCAGATTCCAACTGGACTGACGGCTTTTACACAGATGGAAGATGGGAGACCTGGAGCGGTCGTCGTGGTGACGTGGCCCGTGCAATGATGTATATGGATGTTCGTTATGAAGGTGGCGTACATGGTATATCAGGCCATTCAGAGCCTGACCTTATCCTGACCGATAGCCGAAACCTGATGGATCAATCAAACACGGGTGACAATGAAGCAGTGGGCTACATGGGCTTGTTGACCGTTTTGCTGCAATGGCATGCGGAAGACCCCGTTGATCTCACCGAAATCCAGCATCATGAGACTGTGGCGTCCTTCCAAGGCAATAGAAACCCGTTTATTGATCACCCCGAATGGGCAGAATGTGTATTTGAAAATGTATGTACCCGTTTTCAGATCAATGCCGGCCTGAATGATGCCTGGTACAACCCCGCTACTAATGGCCAGGGTTTTTTCATCACGGTATTTCCTGATCTTGGTGTAATCTCAATGGCATGGTTCACTTATGACACCAAACTCCCACCCGATGATGAAAAAGCCACTCTTGGTGATGCAGGTCATCGTTGGATTACAGCCCTTGGCCCAATTGATGGCAACAAGGCGACAATGGACATTGAAATGACTTCGGGCGGCATATTTGATACCCCCAGCGACATTGAGCGCACTGATCCTCCCGGATCAGACGGCACAATCATACTGACATTTGATAGCTGCAGTTCAGGAACCGTTGAGTACGACATTCCATCCATCAACAGACAGGGAACAGTTCCCATTCAGCGTGTTGCTAATGACAATATAGTGCTTTGCGAGGTACTACTAAACGATTAACCCTCACGTCTTCGCCGAGGTTTTAACGCCCTGCCAGATGTACGGCAAAATCTGATATCAGCAATGAGTGATAATTTCACCGAGCCCAAATCCAAAACCCGGTTGGTCAACAATACGTTTGTTTGAAACGTTCTATTTGACTTGCTGTCAAATCCACATGACCGACCATGTCTGGTTTCAGTTTGGCTTGTGCCTGCATGGTAGTTGGCAGCACAAGATGCGCTTTATGGAATAAGGCATGCAACCTTTGTAACTTCGGACAGCATCGACTATATTGTTAAACTTCCAATTCATTCAATTCCCAGCTAATCTGAGAGACATCATGAAAAAATTATCCATTGCATTAATCATCCTTAGCCTTATTTTTGTCAGCAGCCTTGTACAGGCTTGGAGTCCTGACAGCAGTGACAAACTGGAACTGGCAGTTGCGCAAGCCCTCATCACCGCCAAGGACAAAGACCCAAGCCTGGAGAAGTGGTTTAAAGAGGCACATGGCTATGCAGTATTCCCCAGAGTCGGCAAAGGCGGTATCGGCATCGGTGGCGCACATGGCAAGGGCATTGTTATTAAAAATGACATAACCGTTGCTACCACATCATTGTCGCAATTGACCGTGGGTTTCCAGTTAGGCGGACAGGTCTATTCCCAGTTCATCCTGTTTAAAGATGAAACCGCATTTGAGAATTTTTCTCGTGGCAACTTTGAGATGGGCGCACAGGTATCTGCAGTCGCTGTCACCCTCGGCGCATCAGCTGACGCAAACTATGACGGTGGTGTAGCTGTATTTACCATCGCAGAAGGCGGACTGATGTATGAGGCCAGTGTTGGCGGACAGAAATTCAAATACACAGCCAAATAAATAATCAACGGACACAGCAGCCAGGATTATCATGAATAAACTACTCACTGCTTTGATTGCCTTCAGTTTTATCCTGACCAGCACCTTTGTTCAGGCCTGGGAGCCAGATAACACTGACAAGCTGGAACTCGCGGTTGCACAAGCCATCATCAAGGCCAAGGAAGTGGATCCTTCGATGGCACAGTGGTTTGACACGGCTTACGCCTACGCGGTTTATCCGAGGGTAGGTAAAGGTGGTATTGGTATCGGTGGTGCACATGGGAAAGGAATCGTGATTTACAACGACTCAACCGTTGGTACAACGTCACTTTCACAGGTTACGATCGGCTTTCAGCTGGGTGGCCAGGTGTACGCTCAATACATCATGTTCAGAGATAAAACGGCATTCGATCATTTTACCCGTGGAAACTTCAGAATGGGTGCACAGGCATCTGCCGTCGCGATAACCCTGGGGGCATCCGCCGATGCCAATTACGACGGTGGCGTGGCTGTATTTACCATTGCTGATGGCGGGCTGATGTTCGAAGCCAGTGTTGGTGGGCAAAAGTTCAAGTACAATCCCAAATAAGCACCGGGTTTCTACTCACTACCCAATTGCGCGAGACTTGCATGGCAGGTCTCGCGCTTCTGCTCCATGGCAAACCATATACAGACTTACATTACCCATCTGGTGAACATTCATGTCCACCACAGCTATCTTGGCAGTAGAATGGACATTCATAACCACCCTACTACAATAAGCTATGTTTAAGAAAATCCTCCTTTATATTGCGCCAATCACATTTTTATTGTTTTCAGGCTGCGACAGGCAAAGCGAAAATCAGCCGGTCAGTTCTGATTCATCACCCGTGTCGATGGAGCGCAGCGGTTGGCTGAAATCTGAAAAGCTCAGGGAAGCCAGCGGTATGCAGGCCAGTTTTACCCGCGACGGCGATTTCTTTTTACATAACGATGAAGGCAAATCGCGTATTTATGCGATTAATGAGACTGGTGCTAACCTGGGCCATGTTTCTATTGAGCCCGCCAAGAACAAGGACTGGGAAGATATCACCTCGGTGCCGGCCGAAGATGGCCGCTGGATCGTCGCCGGGGATATCGGCGACAACAAGGCAAAGCGTAAATTCATCAAGTTGTATTTTGCCAGGGAACCCGAACGTGAAGATGATGATCATTATCATGGAAAGCTGGAACTGGAGCACTGGTTGGAACTGACATATCCGGACGGCCCCCGTGATTGTGAATCGATGGCCTATGACCCAATCGGTAAACAGATCCTGCTGATTAGCAAGCGTGACAAGCCCCCGCGTTTGTATGCCGTGGATCTCGAAACGGCACTGACCGAGAAGAGTGCTGAGCTGAAATTTCTTGGTAATACGTCAAAATTGCGACCACCGACACCGGCCAACCGTTCCCAGTTCGGTGGCAGAACAGATTTTATTTCCCAACCGACCGGTTTCGATATCTCAGCCGATGGCAGTGAAGCCGTGATCATCACGTACCGCAGCCTGTACCGCTATCAGCGCAAACAGGATGAAGATTGGTTGAGCGCATTGCAAAGAGAACCCATGGAAGTCGTTGGCCCACCCGCAGTGCAGAATGAGGCTATCGCCTATTCTACCGATGGCAAATCAATCTACGTCACCACCGAAAAACAACCAGCCCCCGTGTACAAGATCCAGTTCAAGTAGGGTGGGTAACTCGTTACCCACGTTTTACCCACCCTAGTGGCTTCAAACCCGTGCGTAACAAGTTACGCACCCTACGAGCACGAAAAACCAATTACCCGTGAGTAACGTGCGTATATCATCACACACGAATAAACCAATAGAACGTGGGTAACAAGTTACCCACCCTACGTCCAATAACAAGTCACGGATCGCACAACCAATGAGGTGCGCACCCAGTAATTTCAAGAAATCTTGATACCCTGCGTATCCAGATACTCGACAAAATCTGATTCGGAGATAACTTTTACACCCAGCTTCTGAGCCTTGGTGAGTTTGGAACCTGCCGCTTCGCCGGCCAGTAGGGTACTGGTTTTAGCCGAAACACTTCCGGTTACTTTTGCACCCAATAACTCAAGCAAATTCTTTGCCTGAATCCTCGGCATGGACAGGGCACCAGTTAGCACCCAGGTCTCACCTGCCAGCGGTTGCTCACCGGTTTTATCTTCCAGGGGTTGCCATTCCACACCTGCATCATTCAGCGCCTGTATCACCTGGCGGTTGTTTTCCTGCTGAAAAAATGCCGCTACGTGACTGGCAACGATGGGTCCTACGTCACTGACCTCGGTCAACGTCTCTTCGCTGGCTTCCTGCAGGGCTTCCATGGAACCAAAATGACTGGCCAACGAGTGCGCCGTGACGTCCCCGACCTCCCTGATGCCCAGTGCATAGAGCAGGCGGTCTAATAACGGCTTTTTGCTGGCTTCAAGCGCCTTGAGCAGGTTCTCAGCAGATTTGCCACCCATTCGTTCGAGCGAGGTAATTTGCTCGTGGGTCAGGTGATAAAGATCCGCGACCGTGTGGACAAATTCCTTTTCAACTAACTGATCAACCAGTTTGTCACCCAGACCTTCAATGTCCATGGCCTTGCGCGTGGCAAAATGACGGATGCTGTGCTTTCTTTGTGCAGGGCAAATCAGACCACCGGTGCAGCGGGTGACGGCCTCGCCTTCCACCCTCTCAACTGCAGAACCGCATTCTGGACAACAACCGGGCATATTGAACTCCGGCAATTCGGTTTCACGTTTTGTATGAATGGCACGCGCAACTTCGGGAATGACATCCCCTGCCCTGCGCACCACGACCCAGTCTCCGGGGCGTACATCCTTGCGGCGAATTTCATCTTCATTGTGAAGCGTAGCGTTGGTGACGGTGACACCTCCAACAAAAACCGGTTGTAATCTCGCAACCGGTGTCAGTGCGCCGGTGCGACCCACCTGGATATCAATATCCAGCAGACGTGTGATCTCTTCCTCCGCCGGGAATTTGTGTGCCAACGCCCAGCGCGGTGCCTTGCTGATAAAGCCTAAGAATCCCTGCTGATCAAGGCGGTCGACCTTGTAGACCACACCGTCAATGTCATACCCCAAATCGGGGCGCAGGGCGCCCATTCGCGTATGGTAATCCAGGCAACCTGCCAGGCCCTTGACACGCTTGACCTCAGGATTGACCGGAAAACCCCAATCCCTGAGTCGGGCCAACGTATCAAACTGTGTATCCGGCAGAAAATCACGCGTCGCCGTTGCATAAGCAAAAAATGCCAACGGGCGTTTCGCCGTCAGCCTGGGGTCCAATTGACGTAGACTGCCGGCGGCACCGTTGCGTGGATTTACCAACGGTTTTTCACCCCGCTCCAGCGCCTTGCGGTTGAACTTTTCGAAACCGGCGCGCGGCATGTAAATCTCCCCACGGACTTCCAGCATTGAAGGCCATTCTTCTCCATGCAATTTTAATGGCACTGCTCGAATAGTGCGCACGTTAGCCGTGACATCTTCACCCCGGTCACCATCCCCGCGTGTTGCTGCCGTGGTTAGCAATCCACCGATATAGGTCAGCGAGATGGCCACGCCATCCAGCTTGGGTTCGGCAGCATAGGTGATATCTTGCCGTTCCAGACCCTGTGTCACGCGACGATGAAAATCACCCACCTCATCTTCAGAAAACGCATTGCCCAACGACAGCATCGGTACGCGGTGCCGAACTGTCTCAAAACCGGCCATCGGTGTGCCACTGACACGCTGGGTGGGTGAATCGGCTGTAACAAGTTCAGGGTGACTGGATTCGAGCACTTCCAGTTCCCGCATCAGGCGGTCATATTCGGCGTCGGGGACTTCCGGGTCGTCCAGTACGTAATAGCGATAATTGTGCTGTTCGATTAAACGCCGCAGTTCATCAGCACGTTTTTGTGCTTCTATCAGTGTCATGACTCGGGGTTTTTCTGCCGTTCGTATTCGCGTAGTTCTTCCTTGATCTGCAAGGAACGCTGACGCGTAAACACCTCGTGAGCGTCATCCATCAAATCCGCATGCAGTAATTCGGCCAGTCTGCGACTGGTGGCCAGCATGGAATCCCAGGCATCCAGGGCATTTCGCGGCCCGGGAAGCGTCAGGAACATGGTCACGCCCTTGATTTCCATCGTGTTCCAGGCTGATTTGTCAAATGAGCCCGGTTTGGTCAGATTGGCCATACTGAAAACCGGTTCCACGTCTTCCTCGTGGATTCGGTGAAAAATATCATGATCGCCAAAAACAAGCCCCGACTTCAACGAGGCATCAAGCAGTTCAACCCCGGTAATGATGTGATTGTCACGTGCCTGCAAAAACAGTGTGACGATTCGATCCGGAAGCGGCACCTCGGGTTTTTTGGTTTTGATATCGAGTCCTGATTCAAGTTGTGGCTCGATACGGGACGAACTATCCGTGGGATCTCCAATGGCCAATTCTGCTTGCCGGCCATCAAGATCACTTGATTCCTCACTGTCACTATCAGGTTCCAGTACCGGCTCACGTCTTACTCTTTGAGCGTGTACACGCTTGCGCGAAGCACGTGGCTTACGTTTCTTATCCCTTACCCCGAACAGGTAAAGACCGGCAATCAGTGCAATTCCAGCAATGATCAGTATCCATCTAAAGGTTGAAATATCCATGTCAATACTCTCTCAAGGTGATTTTGATCTAATCCCCTACAAACCTGGCAGCTTCATCGATGTCCACCTGCACCAGCCTTGATACACCCGGCTCACGCATGGTGACACCGCTGAGTTGGTGCGCCATTTCCATGGTGATTTTATTGTGGGTTACCACGATGAACTGCACGGTCTCAGACATCTCCTTCACCATTGCAGTAAATCGCGAAACATTGGCATCATCCAGCGGTGCATCAACCTCATCCAGCAGGCAAAACGGTGCCGGATTCAATCGGAATATGGCAAACACAAAAGCCACGGCAGTCAGTGCTTTTTCACCACCGGACATCAGGTGAATACTACTGATTCGCTTACCGGGTGGTCGCGCCATGATCGAAACACCGGTGGTTAACAAATCATCACCGGTCAGTTCAAGATAGGCATGACCGCCACCGAATAACTTCGGAAACAGCTCCTGAATTCCCTTATTCACACTCTCAAACGTATCTTTGAAACGGGTACGGGTCTTGCGATCAATTTTCTTGATCGCATTCTCAAGTGTTTCCAGTGCGCTCATCAGGTCTTCATGCTGGGCATCCAGGTAGTCCTTGCGTTTGCGTTCTTCTTCATACTCAGAAATGGCCGCCAGGTTGACAGGTTCAAGCCGCGTGATACGGACATCCAGACGCTCCAGTTCTTCCTGCCAGGCCTCGGCGTTGGCGTCATCGGGTAAAGCCGCTGCCAGTTCTTCAACCTGTTGGCCCAGCTGTTCGACCTGCCGTTGCAAGCCGCGGGCATTTAGCTCCAACTCCTGCTGCTGCAGACGTGCTTTCTCCAGGGAGCTGCGAATTTCCTCTACCTGCCTGACACAGGTCTGCCGGGCAGCATCCAACTGGCGATAATCCTCTTCGAGTTGTTGCAGTTTCGCGCGCGAAGTCGTCAGACGCTGCTCCACTTCGACCCGGGTCTGTAACAGGGCATCCATATCGGAACGGTGCTTTTCTTCGGGATCCTCGTTTTGTGCGATTTGTTCACTCAGGTCCAGGTAGCGTTGCTGCAACTGGCTGAATTGCGTGTCCATACGCTGCAGTGAATTGCGCAGGGAATCCAGGCTCGCGCGTCGTGACCCGGTTTTCAATGCCAGTTCATGCCGACGGTTTCTTGCCTCACGGGCACTTGTACGGGCTTTATCCCTGCATTCGAGCAAGGACTGACGCTGTAAATCCAGGGCAGAGCGTTCCTTTTCGGTAGCAGCCATTTCATCCAGCAACGTAGCCAGTTCTGAACGCGTGTTCTTGATCTGTGACTGATCATCATTTTGCCGTCTCTGCAAGCTGGCAGATTCTTCGGCAATCTGTTTCTGACGCCCGCTAAGATCCTTGATTCTGGACCGTCCTGCGTTCAGACGACTGCCAAGGTCGGCACTTTCGCGGTGTAGACGATTGACTTGCTGCTGTAAATCATTGATTGCCGCTTCCGCAGCAGGGAATGCGTCACGTTCGGCCCTGTTCACTTCATCCAGATCTTTCCATTTTTTCTGCAGGTCGTTGGCTTCTGACTGCAGGGACTTAATCTCCTGTTTGCGTGCCAGCATGCCCGCCTGTCCGGATTGACTTCCAGCGACCCGAACCCAGCCGGGTCCTATCCACTGACCTTCAGCTGTAATAGCAGATGTACCATCGTGTTTGCCCGAAACAGCTTTGAACGCCGACTCCAGGGAGTCGGCAAGCATGACGTGGTTAAGCTGTTGCGTGATTACGTCAGGAGCGGTCACTTTCTCGGCCAGGCTACCTGCTAACACTTTGAGACCGGAAGACTGACTTGCCAAAAGTGTCAGCTCAACGTCACTCTCATTATCCACAGCCAACTGGCTCAAACCTGACGATAATTGCGCAGGATCGTTAACCAATACCGAATCCAGCCAAAACCCCAGCACGGTTTCGGTGGCTACTTCCCAGCCTTTCGCCACGTCCAGTTGCTCGACCAGACGCGGGGCGGATTTGAGACCATTTGATTCCAGCCAGGCCAGGCCGTTACCGCTTCCCCGGGCTGCCTGTTGTAATGCCTTAAGAGACTCAAGCCGGCCTTCACGCCGGTTGATTTCACCCTGGAGTTCATGTTGCCTGGCGGTACTGTCACGTAAACTCTTACGCCGGCTTTCCAGTTCTTTTCGATTCAACTCCAACTGCTGCTGTTGTTGAGCAAGCTCTTCGGCTACCACACCGCCCTGCTTCTCCAATTCGACGAGCTCAAGGCTCAGTGCCCCGGTATCGGTACCTTCGGTTTCACCGGCCAGATTTTCAAGACGTTCCGAGGCATCCTGCATACGTCCGTCCAGCATTTCGACCGTTGCCCGAAAACTATCGGCTTTACGGTTTAGTTCATTACTTTTAACGTGGTGATGTTCAAGACTCTCTTGCCAACTCGACACCTCAGCTTCCGCTGCATGCATCCGGGTATCGGTATCCGCTTCCGCTTTTTCGGCATCTACCAGCGCCGGTTCGATTTCAGCCAGCTTGCTGGTCAGGTCTTCAACCTGGGCCCGGTCCAGCACCATGTGCTTTTCCATGTCCTGCATGGAACCGGATGTTTCGTCAAATTCTTTCTTTTGCCTGGCCTGCAACTCACGACTGTGTTGGATGGTCTGTTCCAGGCGGGCAATTTCGCTGCCAACTGAATACAGTTCACCCTGCACCCCGTTAAATGCTTCGCCCGCGCCGGCCTGACCCTGGTGGATAGATTCCATCCTGGCTTCTGCTGCACGTTGCTCGGCAACTTGTTCCTGCATCGCAGTTTCCTGAACAGCCAGGCCAGTACGACCCATCTCGGTATCAGTCTGCAGGGACGACCACTGCAGGGCCAGCAGGTTTGCCTCGAGTTCGCGTTGTTCGATTTTCAATTTCTTATATCGTTCAGCGGCATTGGCCTGCCGTTTCAAACGATTCAAATGACTGGTAATTTCATCACGCAGATCTGTCAGGCGATCTAGATTTTCCCGCGTATGCTTGATCCTGCGTTCAGTCTCGCGGCGGCGATCTTTATAACGGGAGATACCCGCGGCTTCCTCGAGATGAGAGCGAACCTCTTCAGGCCCGGCATCAACCACCTGGGAAATCATGCCCTGTTCAATAATGGAATAACTCTTCGAGCCCAGACCTGTGCCGAGAAACATATCCCGGACATCTTTGCGCCGGCAACGTGTACCATTTAACGTGTACTGTGAAACCCCGTCACGACCGACCACCCGTTTAACTGAAATCTCGTTATAACCGGCAAATTCGCCTGCAATTCTGCCGGTCGTGTTGTCAAAAACCAACTCCACACTGGCCGTACCTACCGGCTTACGGGTACTGGAACCGGAAAAAATGACATCCGCCATGGATTCGCCACGCAGCACCTTGGCTGAGCCTTCGCCCATGACCCAACGCACGGCGTCAATGATGTTGGATTTCCCACATCCATTGGGCCCAACGATACCTGTCAGGTTAGACGGTGCGGTAAAAGTGGTCGCATCAACAAAGGATTTGAAACCAGCAAGCTTGATTGCAGTCAGTCGCATAGATTGAATCTGTGGTCAGAGATGAGTAAAGTGCCCATCCAATTATAGTTTTTTCCGGAGAGTTGTATGACGACCCAGCCCAATCGGGAACTGGAACTGTTTCCAAACCCCCAGCCAGAACGTGATTATACCATTCGAATCAATATCCCGGAGTTTACATGTTTGTGTCCGAAGACCGGTCAACCGGATTTCGCCACGCTGTTGCTGGAGTATATTCCGGACCGGCAGTGTGTTGAACTGAAATCTCTCAAAATGTATGTCTGGAG
>CBDTVF010000017.1:0-16273 GCA_965363775.1 uncultured Gammaproteobacteria bacterium | reverse complement strand
GGCAACCGGTATCCCGCATGACAGCCAATGAACGCATATCCGAGACCAGGTTGTTGTACCCGAATGAAGCGCCACGCTCACAGACCATGATCTGTTGATTGCCGGTGCTGCGCGCCTTGTCGGACACGTTCTTCATTTCCCAGGGTGACAGAAACTGCCCTTTCTTGATATTGACCGGTAAACCGGCGCTGGCGACCCGGGTGATGTAATTGGTCTGACGACACAAAAAAGCCGGGGTCTGCAATACATCAACGACTTCTGCAACTGCCTTGATATCCGTGTCTTCGTGTACGTCTGTCAAGACCGGCACATCGACCTCGTCTTTGACTTTCTGCAATATGCGCAAGCCTTCATCCATTCCCGGGCCACGGTAACTATTGATGGATGAACGGTTGGCCTTGTCAAAAGAAGATTTGTAAATGAACGGGATACCCAAACGGCTGGTAATATCTTTCAATTCAATAGCTGTATCCAGCGCCAATTTTTCAGACTCAATGGCGCAGGGCCCGGCAATCAGAAAAAAGGGTCTGTCCAGACCTGCTTCAAACCCACACAGTTTCACAGGCTGGCTACTTCTGCCGGTAATTCACCTTGCTGTGATTTCAATGCAGCCTCGATAAAGCCGGTAAACAGAGGGTGTCCGTCAAGTGGTGTAGAGGTAAATTCAGGGTGAAACTGACAGCCCAAAAACCACGGATGCTCGGGAATCTCAACGATTTCCACAAGGGTCTCATCCATAGAATGACCGGATAGCAATATCCCGTTTTTTTGCAAGATGTCACGATAATGATTATTGAATTCATAGCGATGACGATGACGCTCGGTGATAATGTCTTCGCCATATAATTCGCGCGCCAGCGAACCGGGCCGTAAACGACAACGTTGACCACCAAGACGCATGGTTCCACCCAGGTCCGACTCTTCAGATCGTTTTTCAACCGATCCTGAAGCATCCAGCCATTCGGTGATCAGGCCGATCACAGGTGCGCTGGTGTCCCCGACGATCTCGGTACTGTTGGCGCCTTCAAGACCGCATACATTACGTGCAAACTCGACCACGGCCGCCTGCATACCAAAACAGATGCCAAGATAGGGGATTTTGTTTTCGCGGGCATGGCGTATGGCCATCACCTTGCCCTCGAAGCCACGCTCACCAAAACCACCCGGTACCAGGATGGCATCTGCGCCATCGAGGATTCCAATACCCTCTTCTTCCAGGTGTTCAGAATCAACCCTAAGCAGGTTGACGTGGATACGTTGCTGCAAACCACCATGTGTCAATGCTTCGGTCAATGATTTGTATGCATCGGAGTGCTCAACGTATTTCCCAACCAGGGCGACCGTGACTTCATGCTTGGGGTTGCTTAACCTGTCGACCACCTGCTCCCAGCGTGATAGATCGGCTTCGCCGGCCTCAAGACCCAGACGGTCAATGACGATGTCATCCAGTCCTTGTTCATGCAATAGCAACGGGATTTCATAAATACTCTCACGCGCATCCAGTGCGGTGATCACTGCTTCTTTTGGTACATTGGTGAAGAGCGCGATCTTGGCACGGTCATCCTCGGAAATATCCCGTTCACAACGCGCCAGGATCACATCGGCCGTGATGCCGATAGATCGTAATTCCTTGACGGAATGCTGGGTCGGTTTGGTTTTTATTTCTTTCGCGGCTTTAAGGTAGGGCACCAGTGTCAGATGCATGAACAATGCCTGGCGACCATATTCGACGCCCATTTGCCGGATCGCTTCAAGAAATGGCAACGATTCGATATCACCGACGGTTCCGCCGATCTCTATCATTGCAACATCAAAGCCCTTGGCGGCTTTGATAACATTATCCTTGATCTCATCGGTGATATGCGGGATCACCTGGACAGTACCACCGAGATAATCCCCACGGCGCTCACGGGCGATAACATTGTTATAGATACGACCGGTCGTGAAATTATTCAGCTGACTTGTTCGCGTACTGATAAAACGCTCGTAGTGGCCCAGATCGAGGTCGGTTTCAGCACCGTCCTCGGTCACATAAACCTCGCCATGCTGAAACGGACTCATGGTCCCCGGATCAACATTGATATAGGGGTCGAGTTTGACCAGTGTGACTTTAAGACCGCGTGTTTCAAGGATTGCGGCCAGTGATGCCGCAGACAATCCCTTGCCCAATGAGGAGACAACGCCGCCGGTAACGAAAATAAATGATGTCATGCCAGAACCTGCTTTGAGTTTGGAATAGTTCTGGAACATAATTATACGTACCGCCCGTGCTCGTGGCGACCAAAGAATTGTTCTTCTTTATGCGAAATGGAATATATGTTAAAAAGTGCAGCTTGTTCACACCAGTGTAAAAATTCAATGAATCCTGAAATCACGCCTACAGGCGGCACCCCGAACCGCTCAGATCCAACTATCAAGATGCTCAGCATCTTCACAATGGCCGGACTGTTACTCGTCGCAGTTGGAAATGTAAGTGCAATGGAAATTGTCGAATGGCGTTTCCAGACTTCCCTGTACACAAAACACTGGGACCCCGATCCGGAACACGTCAACAATTCGAATTTGCTCAATATCGAGTTTGAAACAAGCACCCGCTGGATTTACGGTTTTGCCTGGTTTGATAATTCCTTTGGTCAGCCCAGCCAATATCTGTATGCAGGATATAAATGGCCCTTGTTCAAGAAAGACTGGTTCTATTTCTCTCTCAGCGGTGGTTTGCTGCACGGCTATAAAGAGCCCTATGAAGAAAAGATCCCAATGAATCAACTTGGTATCGCACCAGCAATCGTGCCCGCATTTGGATTTAAGTACAAACGTGTTTTCAGCCAAATACAAATTCTCGGTACTGCGGCGGTCACAGTAACAGCCGGATTCAATTTTGGACATAAATCAGATTGATATTCCGCGTGTAATTCTGGATGATTGAGCCACGTAAAAAACCCTGTTTCGTACGCGCTTCAGGTACGGCCAATTCACCAAAAGACGGAGCTACATGAGCAAACAGTACCAGGCCCGGGATATAGAAGTCCTGACCGGTCTAGAACCCGTACAACGCCGCCCCGGCATGTACACCGATACAACCCATCCCAATCACCTCATACAGGAGGTCATCGACAACAGTGTTGATGAGGCCCTCGCCGGATACTGCAAAGATATCGAAGTCACTCTTCATGAGGATGGTTCCATTGAGGTAACAGACAATGGCCGTGGAATGCCGGTTGATTTACATCCTGAGCATGGTATACCCGGTGTTGAGCTGATTCTCACACGTCTGCACGCAGGTGGTAAGTTTTCCAATGAAAACTACCAGTTTGCCGGCGGCTTACATGGCGTGGGTGTGTCGGTGGTCAACGCCCTGTCTACCGATCTGAAGGTCTGGATCAAACGCGATGGTCATGAGCATTACATGGCCCTCCAAGACGGATTAAAAGTCAGTGAGCTTGAAGTAGTCGGCACAGTTGGCCAGCGTAATACCGGCACCCGTCTACGTTTCTGGCCTGACCCGAAGTATTTTGACAGTCCCAAGATCATATACAAACAACTGCGCCACCTGCTACGTGCCAAGGCGGTGCTATGCCCCGGTTTACACGTCACCTTATGTGAAGCCAAAACCGGTGAAAAAGAAGAGTGGCAATTCAACCAGGGACTTGAGGATTATCTGCAAAACGCCTTGATGGGCATCACACAACTACCCTCGCATCCCTTCACCGGCGATATGAAAGGGACCGACTCGGAAGTCAGCTGGGCATTGTGCTGGTTACCCGAAGGCGGTCAGTTACAGGAAAGCTATGTCAACCTGATACCGACCGTTGCCGGTGGTACACACGTCAATGGTCTGCGTACCGGTATGGTTGATGCGCTGCGCGAGTTCTGTGAAATGCACAACCTGCTGCCACGTGGCGTGCGTCTCGCCCCGGATGATATCTGGGACAAGATCGCCTACATACTGTCCGTCAAGATGTCCGATCCACAATTCAGCGGTCAGACCAAGGAACGCCTCTCTTCCCGTGCCTGTGCCACATTTGTTTCGGGCGTGGCCAAAGATGCTTTCAGCCTGTGGCTGAATCAGAATGTGGCCGATGGTGAGGCGATTGCCACACTGGCGATTTCCAATGCGCAAAAACGCATGAAGAAAAACCGCCAGGTCGTACGCAAAAAAATCACCTCGGGTCCCGCACTGCCAGGCAAACTGGCCGACTGCACCAGCCAGGACCTGTCGTTGACGGAGTTATTCCTGGTAGAGGGCGATTCAGCCGGTGGCTCCGCCAAGCAGGCCCGAAATCGTGAATACCAGGCCATCCTGCCCCTGCGAGGCAAAATCCTGAACACCTGGGAGGTCGAATCCGACGCAGTACTTTCCAACCAGGAAGTCCACGATATTTCCGTCGCTATCGGTGTGGACCCCGGTTCCGACGTAATTTCAGAATTGCGTTACGGTAAAGTCATCATCCTGGCCGACGCAGATTCAGATGGTCTACATATTGCGACGCTGTTATGTGCTTTGTTTTTAAAACATTTCCACGCACTGGTCGAGACCGGCCACATATTCGTTGCTATGCCTCCACTGTTCCGTATCGATGTTGGCAAAGAAACCCACTACGCACTGGATGCCGAAGAACGACAGGCAGTCCTGGATGTTATCGCAGCCGAGAACAAGAAAGGCAAAATCCTTGAAACACGCTTCAAAGGACTCGGTGAAATGAACCCGTTGCAGTTAAGAGAAAGCACTATCGACCCTGACACCCGTCGCCTGGTGCAACTGACAATAGACAGCGAAGATAAGACAACTAAAATGATGAATATGTTGCTGGGCAAGAAACGCGCGTCAGATCGAAAGTCCTGGCTTGAGGACAAAGGCGATCTGGCAAGTGCGTGAAACTGATATCAGAAATCCATTTAGGATTACTCAATGAATGAAATAACCCAAAGCTTCTCCGAACACGAACGAATCCCCCTAAGAAAGTACGCCGAAAAAGCCTACCTCGATTACTCCATGTACGTGGTTCTCGATCGCGCCCTGCCAAATATCGGCGACGGTCTCAAACCGGTTCAGCGACGTATTATCTACGCAATGAGTGAACTGGGCTTAAGCGCCAAATCAAAACACAAAAAATCTGCCCGCACGGTCGGTGACGTACTGGGTAAATTCCACCCGCATGGTGATTCGGCCTGTTACGAAGCGATGGTATTGATGGCACAACCGTTTTCATACCGTTACCCGCTCATTGATGGCCAGGGTAACTTCGGTTCACCCGACGATCCAAAATCGTTTGCGGCCATGCGTTACACCGAATCACGTATGTCGCCTTACGCTAAAACCCTGCTCGCAGAGGTGAACCTTGGTACGGTCGACTGGGCACCCAATTTTGACGGAACATTGAAAGAGCCGACATTGTTACCGGCACGTCTGCCAAACATTCTCCTCAACGGTACCACCGGTATTGCCGTGGGTATGGCCACGGATATTCCGCCGCATAATCTCAGGGAAGTGGTAAGTGCCTGTATCCATCTGCTGGAGCAACCAAAGGCCAACGTGGAAGAGCTGTGCGAACATATTCTCGCCCCGGATTACCCGACCGACGCAGAAATTATCACGCCAAGAGCCGATATCCTGAAAATGTATGAGACTGGTCACGGATCGGTCAAGATGCGGGCAATCTGGGAAAAAGAAAACACAGACATCGTCGTCACGGCGTTGCCTCACCAGGTTTCCCCCGCCAAGGTACTTGAGCAGATAGCCGCACAGATGCAGGCGAAAAAGCTACCCATGGTCGAAGACCTGAGGGATGAATCCGATCATGAGAACCCGACCCGACTGGTGATCGTACCGCGCTCCAACCGGGTAGATATCGAACAATTACTGAATCACCTGTTTGCCACCACCGACCTGGAACACAATTACCGGGTCAATATGAACATCATTGGCAATAACGGTAAACCACAGGTACTGGATCTGCGTAATCTGTTGAAACAATGGTTAACCTTCAGACTGAATACTGTCACACGCAGATTAGAGTTTCGTCTCGACCAGGTGGTGGATCGGCTGCATATCCTTGAAGGCCTGCTGATTGCATTTCTCAATATCGACGAGGTCATCCACATCATCCGTACCGAGGACAAGCCAAAACCGGTACTGATGAGCCACTTCGAGATTACCGGCACACAGGCTGAGGCCATACTGAATCTCAGGCTGAGGAACCTGGCAAGGCTGGAGGAGATGAACATCCGCGGTGAACAGGCCGAGCTTGAAGAAGAGCGGCAACACCTGGAAACCATCCTGGGATCAAAACAACGTCTGAAAACACTGGTCAAACAAGAGTTATTGGCTGATGCAAAAGAATACGGTGACGAAAGACGCTCACAGTTGAATGAACGTGAGGCGGCACAGGCATTGCGAGAGGAAGACCTGATACCGTCAGAACCATGCACCATCGTTTTATCAAAATCCGGCTGGGTCAGATCCGCCAAGGGCCATGAAATCGATGCGACGACGCTCAACTACAAAGCCGGGGATGAGTTCCTGCACGCCGCAAGGGGCCGTAGTAATCAGCAAGCCGTGTTCCTGGATTCATCCGGAAGGGCCTATTCGTTGCCTGCGCATACCCTGCCCTCAGCACGTAGTCTTGGTGAGCCGCTCACAAGCCGTTTCACACCTTCCGAAGGTGGTCAGTTCCTTTATGCCATCGCCGGTGATTCACAACAGAAACTGGTGCTGGCCAGTTCGTATGGTTATGGCTTTGTGACGGAGACCATCAACCTGCACAGCAAGATGAAAGCAGGTAAGGCCATGATTTCGTTACCGGGGGATTCGACGCCGGTTGCCCCGGCTATTCTCACTTCCGCCAATGCAGAAACGGTCGTATGCGTTACTTCAGATGGCTATCTTTTGGCATTTCCATTGTCGGATTTACCCGAGCTTTCCAAGGGTAAGGGTAACAAGCTGATCAATATCCCGCCTAAACGTTTGAAGGCAGGCGAGGAGTTCATGATCGGTATGGTTGTCGTTGCTCAAGGCGAGGAGATACTGGTCTGGGCGGGTCAACGCTACCTGCGAATCGGTAAAAAAGACCTACAACATTTCATGGGTGAAAGGGCCAAACGCGGGCATAAATTGCCACGCGGATTTCAACGGGTAACGCGGATAGAAGTGGCACAGGACTGACAATACACCAGTTCTAACCGGGGTTCAGCTTAACGGGAAAGATTTGAGCCCATGCTGCCCGAGCGTCTGGCAGCATTCGCTTGTGCGCGTTTCAAAGCTTTTTCCTTTAATGCCTGCTGGCCATATTTTTCCTGGAGTTTCAGGGCTTTTTTCTGTGCCACGGATTGATCACTGGTGCGTTGAAGCAGGACATCACTACTTTGGGTCAAAACTTCCTTACTGCCCTCTTCCGCCAGCACTGACCATGCGTAGGCTTCTGTGAGATCAACGGGTTTCCCTTCACCATTCGCAAACATTTGCGCAACACGACCCTGGCTGTGATGATCACCGGTTTTAGCCAGTTTGAAATATATTTTGTAAGCCTTTTTATAATTGTCGTCAAGGTAATACTGATCTGCTTCAGCACGTAATTCACTTGTGTCACCCGCCAACAAGACGGGAGCTTGCAGCGCAATAAGAAACATCAAAAACATCGAAATAAAACCAATTTTCATAAAATTTTCCAGGAGCTAGCTGCAGGTCAGGCCGCAGATGATAACAGCGACAATTTGTCACGTATACCTGCCTGTCAGATCGCGCTATTGTTAGCTTTATTTTGCGACTTGAATTGAGGTAGTTATGAACAATAATCCCGGTAAAAAACTTGCTGCACTGGCCATAGCCCTGGTCTTTTCAGGTTCTTTGGTGGCTCAAGAACCGATCACACCTATCGAGCCGGTTAAGGTAATAAACCTAGCCCAGGTCGAACTGGGCAAAAAGCTGTATTTTGATCCCCGTTTATCAAAGTCCGGGTTCATTTCCTGCAACTCCTGTCATAACCTGAGCATGGGTGGCACGGACAATCTTAAAACCTCAATTGGTCATAGCTGGCAACAGGGTCCCATCAACTCTCCAACCGTGTTGAATTCAAGCATGAATGTTGCACAGTTCTGGGATGGCCGCGCTGCCGATCTCAAAGAACAGGCCGGTGGACCCATCGCCAACCCCGGTGAGATGGCTTTCACACATACGCTTGCCATTGATGTGCTTAAATCCATTCCGGAATATGTTACCGAATTCGCCCAGGTATTCGGCCCTGACGATATCAACATTGATCAGGTCACGGAGGCCATTGCCGAGTTTGAAAAAACCCTGGTCACACCGAACAGTCGCTTCGATCAGTGGTTGTTGGGTAATACCGATGCGATCACCCAACAGGAACTTGCCGGATACAAGCTATTCAAAGAAAGCGGCTGCGTTGCCTGCCATATGGGACCGGCTGTAGGTGGTAGCTCGTTCCAGAAAATGGGTCTGGTTGCACCTTATGAAACCAAGAATGACGCCCAGGGTCTGGCTGGCGTTACCGGTCAGGATGCGGACCGGTTCAAGTTCAAAGTACCGACCTTGCGCAATGTTGAAATGACCTATCCTTACTTTCATGACGGCGAAGCTGCTACCCTGACCGAAGCCGCAGAGATTATGGGCAGACTGCAACTGGCCCGGAAGTTTGAAGATCCTGAACTCGTAGAGATCGTAGCCTTTCTCAACACTCTGACAGGTGATCAGCCCAGCTTCGCGCTGCCGGCGCTGCCACCTTCCACAGATAAGACTCCTCGACCGACACCATTCGACTAATGTAGTGTCAACCCTGTAACGTAGGAGCGGCGCGTCTCAAATTCGCACGGCATATCGCACGGTGCGTAATTCGTCATCCACGGGAATCAAATCAATCCGGCTTGTAAATCGTGGGTTGTAAGTTACGCGCCGCACGATATGCCGTGCAAAACTGAAACAATCGCGCCGCACATCCATGTGCTCAATCGCGATATACCGTACATACCCCAGGGCACCCTCTCGACCGTTGCCCGGTCTCACCTTGTCCTGTACATAAATCTCATTCAGCATTACTGATCAGCTTATGTATAATCGGTCTTTCCGGAGGGCAACATGTTGTGGTCGGGTTTGGCCACCATAAGAATAATTTATCTTCAGTTAAAAGGACGAAGACGTATGGCGCAGATTGAATGGAAACAGGAGTTTTCTGTCGGTAATACTGCAATAGATGATGAGCATGAACATCTGATCGAACAGATCAACCAACTCTACTATGAACTCGACCATTCTGCTGACTCTGCGACAATTGAGGCCATGCTGGCTGATATTCAGGCAGCTATTTCGACGCATTTTGCCCTGGAAGAGCTTTTGATGCAGGAGGCGGAGTTTGCTGAATTCGAGGAACATAGGGAAGATCACCAACACCTGCTTGATCAGATACACGATATGATTTTCAGCTTCAATGAGGACCCGGATAGCGGAAGGGAGTTGTTGATAAACAAAGTATCTGACTGGTTTAGTCATCATTTCACCAGTTTTGATGCCCGTCTGCACGAACAACTCGATTAATACATCAACTAACGGGCTATTACGAGCCGACCTGTTTCATTCCTGAGTCATTTTTTCGATTGCCTTGAACCTGTTGCACAGCCAGGAGCCTGTCATTCCTGTCAGACCCCGATATCCTCATTCCAAAGTTCCGGCTTCTGGGAAATGAAAGACTGCATCATCTGCATGCAGGTATCATCATGTAACACTTGGACCTGCACGCCCCGGGAGCGCAATAACTGTTCTTCACCCATAAAAGTGCTGTTTTCACCTACCACAACCCTGGGTATCCCATAGAGCAGAATCGCTCCACTGCACATGGGACAGGGAGACAAAGTCGTGTACAAGGTGCATGCGCGATAGACACTGGCGGGTAAACGGCCAGCGTTTTCCAGGGCATCCATCTCACCGTGTAAGACGGTACTGCCCTGCTGCACGCGGCGGTTATGCCCCCTGCCGATAATTTCACCTTTGTAAACAAGCACCGAACCAATGGGTATGCCACCCTCCTGCAATCCGGTTTGTGCCTCCTCAATTGCGGCCTTCAAAAACTTTTCCATATAGACGCCCTGCGAATTAATCCTCTAACATGGTACCCTGAATCAACCCCATTTCGCAGGAGGCAGGCAAATGAACACTTTGTTAATCAGGAATGGCACCATTATCACTGCAACTGACCGTTACCAGGCAGATGTGTATATCGAAGACGAGACAATCTCCATGATTGGCGTCCGCCTTGATGTTACAGCCGACAGGGAGATTGACGCTTCGGGCTGTTACCTGTTCCCGGGCGGAATTGATGCCCACACGCATATGGAATTACCCTTTATGGGTACCCATGCAAGCGACACCTTTGAATCCGGTACGCTCGCGGGTTTGCATGGCGGTACCACAACCATTGTTGATTTCGCAATCCAGACCCAGGGCGATACGCTGGAAGCAGCGATACAGTCATGGCATAAAAAGGCTGACGGTCATGCCGTGGGTGACTATGCCTTTCACTTGGCGGTAACCGACTTCAATGACGATACCCGAAAGGAGATTCCGGCTGTTATCAATGAGCACGGTATCAATTCCTTCAAGGTCTTCATGGCCTACAAGGGCGCCTTGATGATCGATGACCGCCAGATGTATGAACTGATGCAGGAACTGGTCGAGCATGGCGGTATTGTCACCGCACATACAGAAAACGGTGACATGATCGATAGTAATATTCAAAAGAATCTTGCGGCAGGCAACACGGCACCAAAATACCACGTACTGTCCCGTCCTGCGATTTGTGAAGCCGAGGCAGCCGGTCGTGCCATTGATATCGCCCATGAAACCGGTTGCGCATTTTATATTGTCCATACCACTTGTGAGGAAACCCTTGCCAAGGTCAAAGCTGCCACCCTGCGTAATCAAAAGGTATACGTAGAAACCTGTATCCAGTACCTGTTATTGGACGATTCCTATTATTTCAGGGAAGGTTTTGAAGGTGCCAAGGTGGTGATGAGCCCACCGTTGCGAAAGAAAAAGGATCAGGAGGCATTGTGGGCAGGCATGAACCAGAACCTGGTACATCACGTGGCTACCGATCATTGCCCGTTTTGCATGGACCAGAAAGAAATGGGTAAAGATAACTTTTCAAAGATCCCCAACGGTGCACCTGGTGTCGAGAACCGCTTCGAGTTGCTTTACAGCGAAGGTGTTGGCAAGGGTCGTATCGGGCTCAACAAGTTTGTTGAATTGTCTTCCACCGGAGCGGCCAAGATTTTCGGTCTTTTCCCTCGTAAAGGCACTATTGCAGTGGGTTCCGATGCGGATATCGTCATATTTGACCCCGAGGTCAAACACACGATTTCTGCAGACAGTCATCATATGAAGGTTGATTACAATGCTTACGAGGGCTGGGAAGTACAGGGCAAAACACGCACGACTGTGCTGCGTGGTACGGTCGCCATTGATGAGGGACAGGCGTTTGTGGGTGAAGGTTTTGGTAAATATCTGAAACGTTCGCGGTTTGACTCCTATAATTAATGGAGTTGGTGAATATATTGTTGGTGATTCGTGGGTAACATTTACCCACCCTGCGGGGTTGGTGGGATTGTTGAACAATTTGGTGATGACTCGTGGGTAATAAATTACCCACCCTACGGGGTTGGTGAACAATTTGGTGATGACTCGTGGGTAATAAATTACCCACCCTACGGGGCTCGTGGGGTTGGTGAACATATTGTTGGTGGTTCGACGTAGGGTGGGTAACTTGTTACCCACGATTGCACCATACCCTGCGGAATTGATGGCATTGGTTATGAATGGTGGGTTGTAAATAACCCGTCGAACAAGAGGGAAAATACATGTCCAGAATAGTTAAAGCAGGCATCATCCAGATGGCTAACAAATTACATGGTGATGCAAGCGTAGAGGAACACCGTAAGGCCATGATCGAGGCACACATCCCGTATATTGAAGAGGCCGGGGAAAAAGGCGTACAAATGCTGTGTTTCCAGGAAATTTTCACCGGGCCCTATTTTTGTCCTTCACAGGATGGAAAATGGTATGAGGCGGCGGAAAAAATACCTGATGGACCGACCACACAGCTTATGTGCGAATACGCGCGTAAATACAATATGGTCATCATCGTACCGATCTATGAAGAACAAATGACCGGTGTCTACTACAACACGGCCGCCGTCATTGATGCTGACGGCACCTACCTCGGCAAATACCGTAAAAACCACATTCCACAGGTTGCAGGTTTCTGGGAAAAGTTCTTTTTCAAACCTGGAAACCTGGGTTACCCGGTATTTGACACCGCCTATGGAAAAGTCGGTGTATATATCTGTTATGACCGCCACTTTCCCGATGGCGCACGTTGCCTGGGTTTAAACGGTGCAGAAATCGTCTTCAATCCCTCAGCGACCGTCGCCGGGCTCTCACAATACCTTTGGGAACTGGAACAACCCGCGCATGCTGCCGCCAATGGTTATTTTGTTGCAGCTATCAATCGTGTGGGTGTAGAACAACCCTGGGATATCGGGCGCTTTTATGGCTCATCATATTTTGCAGACCCACGGGGCCAGATTGTGGCCCAGGCCAGTGAAACTGAAGATGAGATGGTCATCGCTGAACTTGATTTTGATATGATCCGCGAGGTACGTAACACCTGGCAGTTTTATCGTGATCGGCGACCCGAAACCTACGGTGTGCTGACGGAACTATAAATTGGCGGAGTTTGATCAGAGTAACGGCAAGCTGAAGCTGGATTCCAACCTCAGTAATCCGGATATTTCGCCCGTACCGGCCGACCAACAAGACTGGAAAGCCATTAGCTTTTTCACATTGTGGGTCGGTATGGCGGTTAATATCCCTTCATACATGATCGCTGCATCCCTTATCGATGGCGGGATGAGCTGGCAACAAGCCATGTGGACCGTGCTTCTTGGTAACCTGATCGTGTTCGTGCCAATGTCCCTTTCCGGTCATGCCGGAACAAAATACGGTATACCTTTTCCGGTATTTGCGCGGGCTTCTTTTGGCATTAAGGGTTCCCACATTCCCTCCTTGTTACGTGCCGTTGTCGCCTGTGGCTGGTTTGGTATTCAGACATGGATTGGTGGTGCCGCCATTTACACGATTTTATTGATCATCTGGCCGGCCGCTGCGGATGCACCTGCCATGATGCCCGACTGGGTTGGCGTCAGCCTGATCCAGTTCATCTGTTTTATGCTGTTCTGGGCAATGAATATCTGGTTAATCTGGAAGGGTATTAACTCCATTCGCATACTCGAGCACCTTGCGGCACCCTTCCTTATTTTATGTGGTCTGGCCCTGCTTGCCTGGGCCTACTTTGGGGCCAATGGCTTCGGCCCAATGCTCCAGGCAGGTTCAAAATTTGAAGACCCTTCTGAATTCTGGGATCTTTTCTGGCCCAGCCTGACAGCCATGGTTGGATTCTGGGCCACATTGACATTAAACATATCTGATTTCACCCGTTATTCCAGGAGTCAGCGCGCCCAGGTGGTGGGTCAGCTTTCCGGCCTGCCCAGCACCATGACCCTGTTTGCGTTTATCGGAGTCGCTGTGACCAGTGCAACCATTATCATTTTCGGTGAAGCGATCTGGGACCCGGTGGTCCTGGTACGACGTTTTGAATCACACACATTAGTTTTCTTTTCGATGATCGCAGTCATCATCGCCACTATTTCCACCAACGCGGCGGCCAACGTGGTGGGACCGGCGAATGCATTTTCCAACATGATGCCCTCAAAAATTGACTTCAAACGTGGTGGTTACATCACCGGTATCATCGGTATCCTGATCATGCCATGGAAGCTGATTGCAGACCCCAGTGGTTATATCTTCACCTGGTTGATCGGTTACTCAGCCCTGCTCGGCCCCGTGATCGGTATCATGCTGGTTGACTACTACCTGATCAGAAGAACCGAGCTCAAACTGGAAGACCTTTACCGCAACAATGGCATTTACGCCGGTGTAAACCACATGGCGATCATCGCACTGGTGGTGGGTGTTTTACCGAATATCCCGGGGTTCCTGGCCAATGTCGGTCTCTATTCCGGCAGTGGTTTTGTTGTTAATCTTTATAACTACGCATGGTTTATCGGGCTTGGTCTTTCAAGCCTGGTCTATTACTTGTTGATGAGGAAACGTGCCTGATGACTGCAGATATCCGTAGCGGGCGGCTCAGCCCGGAAGAAATTACACAGAATTACTGTGACCTGCACACACCTTTGACCGAACTACAGGCAGTCCAGGAATCCGCACGCTGCCTGTTTTGTCACGATGCGCCCTGCACGGAGGCCTGCCCCACCGATATCGATATTCCAGGTTTTATCCGCAAAATAGCCAGTGGTAACGTGACCGGTGCGGCAACGACCATCCTCAGCGAAAATATCATGGGTAATACCTGCGGCAATGTCTGTCCGGTAGAAGAGTTATGCGAACAGGTTTGTGTCAAAAACACATCGGAAGAAAAACCGGTCGTCATTGGTCAATTACAACGTTATGCCACCGATCATTTACTTGATCACTGGGTTCAGCCTTTTGAAGCTGCGCCCAATAGCGATAAACGGGTTGCCGTGATCGGAGCTGGGCCGGCCGGGCTGTCCTGTGCCCATCGTCTCGCCATGCTCGGTCACAACGTGACCATCATCGAATCCCGCAAAGAACCCGGTGGTCTGAACGAATATGGCCTGGCCGCATACAAAATGCTGGACGACCGTGCAGCCAGGGAAGTTGCGTTTATTCTGGATATTGGCAACATCAATGTACAAACAGGCAAGAGCCTGGGCGTCGATTGCAGTCTCGATGAACTGCGTCGTGAATACGATGCTGTTTTCATCGGTCTCGGTCAAAATGCCGTGAATGCACTCGGAGTCGAGAACGAAGATATTGCCGGTGTTTACAATGCCGTCGATTATATCGAACGCATCCGTCAGGAAGATCTTTCAGCGCTGCCTGTCGGCCGCCAGGTTGTCGTTATTGGTGCTGGTAACACCGCCATTGATATGGCGGTGCAAATCAAGAAACTTGGCGCAGAATCAGTCACCATGGTTTACCGCCGGAGCGCTGTTGAAATGGGCGCAACAGAATACGAACAGCAAGTTGCCCAGACCAATGGTGTTTTAATACGTACACATGCAAAACCCCGTCGTTTGCTGACTGAAAATGAGCAGTTAAACGCAGTGGAATTTGAATACACCGAAAAAGATGCGAATGATCAATACGCTGGTACGGGTGAAACCTTCGTTTTACCCGCCGACCAGGTTTTCAAGGCTATTGGTCAGGCACTGGTCATGACACCATTCGAGAATGGTGAAACGCCTAAATTGGTTGGCCGCCGTATCAAGGTGGATCAGCATCAACATACCAGTTTGCCCGATGTATGGGCAGGTGGTGACTGCACGCCCGGCACGGACCTGACCGTCACGGCAGTACAAGATGGCAAAATCGCCGCATTAAACATCAATGAGTATCTGAATCATGGCTGACCTTAGTTGCAAAATCGCCGGAATCTCCTCTCCGAACCCTTTCTGGCTGGCATCTGCCCCGCCCACGGACAAGCAATACAACGTTGAACGGGCCTTTGAAGCAGGCTGGGGGGGTGTGGTCTGGAAAACACTGGGTGAAGATGGCCCGCCGGTCGTCAATGTCAGTTCACGGTATGGATCAGTTGATTTCAACGGCCACCGTATGATGGGCTTCAATAACATTGAACTGATCACGGACCGCCCATTGCAGATCAACCTGGACGAAATCACCGCAGTTAAAAAAGCCTGGCCGGACCGTGCAGTTGTGGTCTCGTTAATGGTGCCATGCACGGAACAGGCATGGAAAGACATCCTGAAAAAAGTCGAACAGACCGGTTGTGACGGTGTTGAACTTAATTTTGGCTGCCCGCACGGCATGAGTGAGCGCGGCATGGGTTCTGCAGTTGGACAGGTTCCCGAGTATATTCAGGAAGTTACGGAGTGGTGCAAAACACATACAAGCCTGCCGGTTTTCGTCAAGCTGACACCCAATATTTCGGATATCACACGCCCGGCCCGCGCGGCTTTTGATGGTGGTGCGGATGCGGTATCGCTGATCAACACGATCAATTCAATCGTCTCGATTGACCTGGATATCATGGCACCAACACCTACCGTGGCAGGTAAAGGCGCACATGGTGGTTATTGCGGACCGGCGGTAAAGCCCATCGCACTCAGCATGGTTTCCGAGATCGCACGTGATCCACATACCAGGAAT
>CBDTVF010000016.1:0-17057 GCA_965363775.1 uncultured Gammaproteobacteria bacterium | reverse complement strand
AGTACCGAGGGTGCTGGCAGTATTATCGGCGAGATGGCGATGATTCCTTCAGCCAAACAATGTACCACGGCAACCACGCTCGGCAGGGTTACGCTGGCACGATTTGATTATTCTCAATTGAAAGAACTGGTCGATATAAATAGTGAATTTTCACTTCATGTGATGACCGTATTGGCCAGTCGTTTGCGCGCCGTCGACAAATTTATTTCCACACAAATGAGGCAATCAAGTAATCGATTTGCCAAGTGACCGGCATTTAATAGTGTAGGATTACCCGTATGGATTTATTGGAAATTTTCAAAGATTCGGAAGATCTCGTTGAGTTCCCTGCTGGCACCGTTATCATCAAAGAGGGAGATGAGGGAAACCACATGTACGTAGTGTTGCAGGGTGAGCTCGTCATTTCACTCAAAAACAAGGTCCTCGCAAGCTCATTGCCAGGTGAGATTGTCGGCGAGATGGCCCTAATTAATTCTGATATTCGCAGTGCGACAGTAACCGCGAAAACTGATTGCCGGTTAGCGCTTATTGATCAGGCAAGCTTCAGATCATTGCTCCAGTACGTCCCGGAGTTTTCACAGCACGTGATGAGCGTTTTGGCCAATCGACTCCAGACTGCCTACGAAATGATTGAGTAATAACCATTCCGAAAAGCCTGCCGTGCAATAATTAGAGACAAGCAAAAGGGGCAAGAGTAATCCCGCCCCTTTTCATAGGTTATTCAGTTTTCCAACCCTGCCAGGCCGGCAAGGAAGGCGTATTCCTGTGCGGTTTCCTTGTAACGGCGATAACGTCCTGAAGCACCACCATGCCCGGCATCCATATTGACATGCATGATCAACTTATTGCTGTCTGTACGGCGGTCACGCAGCCTGGCGACCCACTTGGCCGGCTCAAAATACTGAACCTGAGAATCGTGCAGGCCTGTGGTTACCATCATATTCGGGTAATCCTGCGCGCTTACCTGGTCATAGGGTGAATACGACAACATATAGTCGTAGGCATCCTTGTTTTTAGGATTGCCCCACTCATTGAATTCACCGGTCGTCAACGGGATGGATTCATCCAGCATGGTCGTCACAACATCCACAAACGGAACTGCGGCGATAACCCCGTGATACAACTGCGGTGCCATGTTGACCACCGCCCCCATCAGCAAACCACCGGCACTGCCACCCAATGCATAGGTGCGGGCAGGATCAATGATTGGCTTATCCTGTAGCGCCTTGGTGACATCTATGAAGTCTGTAAAGGTATTTTTCTTATTCATCAGGCGACCGTCTTCATACCAGATCCGGCCCATTTCCTGGCCGCCACGGATATGTGCCAGTACATAGACAAAACCACGGTCAAGCAGACTGATGATGGAATCCCGGAACCTCGGATCGGTAGAACTGCCATACGATCCATAGGAATAAATCAATGCCGGTGCCGAGCCATTCAGCTTTGTATCCTTGTGATAGGCAATCGAAACCGGCACCTTGGCGCCATCACGTGCCGTGATCGTCATGCGTCCGCTTCGATAGTTATCACTGACAAAACCACCCAACACCCGGTCCGCCTTCAAGAGCTGACTTTCACCGGTTTTCAGGTCGATTTCCCAGGTCTGGTTAGGGGTAATCATGCTGGCGTAGTTATAGCGAATGTTATCGGTATTGGTATTAACATTCCTGGCCGGTGACATGACAAAGGCTTCTTCACTGCCCTCAAGATAACGGTCCACGCTGCTGTCGTGCGCCATGATCCGCACCTGTCGCAGACCATCTTTGCGCTCGCCGACCACCAACCAGTTATCGAATGCCAGGACAGAACCCACCATCGCATCTTCGCGGTTGGGTATCACCTCTCTCCAACTGGATTTGTTGGCCGAGTTTTCCAGCTCAACGGTCATGACCCGAAAGTTTTGTGCCTGCCAGTTGGTACGGATAAAGAAACGGCCATCGGCATGGTCAATATCGTATTCATGACCTGTCTCACGTGGCAAAAAAGGCTTGAAACTTCCCAGCGGATTATCGGCGGCAAGCAACTGGACCTCGGTGGTATCCGTATTCTGGTGCATCAGGCCAATGTACTCACCTGAACGCATACGTCCCAAACCCGAGTAATAGGTATTATCCGTTTCTTCATAAACCATGAGATCTTCAGAACTGTCGGTACCCAGTTTGTGCCGCATCACCTGGTATGCCAGGAGGGTTTCCAGATTTTTGTTCAGGTAAAACAAGTAAGCGCCATCTGCTGAAAAGGCCAGTGAGTTGGAAGCATTTTTTATCAATTCAGGTAAAAGATCACCGCTTTGAGTATCCAGTATTCGAATCTCATTGATTCGTCTGCCTGAGGTATCCTCCGCAATCGCGACATAGCGGTGATCATCGCTGACCTCCATACCCATGAGCCGATAAAACTCATGCCCCAACGCTCGCTGGTTACCATCAACAAGAATCTCTTCCTGTGCGTCCATGTTGCCCTTCCTACGAGCGTAGAGCGCATACTCACTGTCAGGCTGGTAACGGGAGTAGTACCAGTAGCCATCTTTGAGATAAGGCACGCTGGATTCATCGGGATCGAGACGGGATGTCATTTCCTCAAACATGGTTTCCTGCATCGCAGCCACAGGCTCCATGATCTTGTCGAAGTAGGCATTTTCTTCCTCGAGATAAGCAAGCATCTCCGGATTTTCACGGGTATCGTCCCGCAACCAGAAATACTCATCAATACGGGTATGACCGTGTAGAGTCATTTCATGGGGGCGTTTTGCAGGCATGGGCTGTTCCACCGTGGTTGATGCAATATCGACAGGGCTCGGATCACTGGCTTGCGCTTGTGTCTGTCCAGCAGGATCAGACACAGGTTCACAGGCGATCAGGAATAATATACTTAAAGGTAATAAAAAATGAATTCTCATGGTGTGCCTCTTGATGGAAACTCGAGTTTTCTGAAGCGCTTGAAGGCGACATCATAAAGTGCCAAAGCCATACTGCCAAGCACGCAGGCCGCAAAGTAAGATGAAATAACTACCTGAGTTGACTGTCTTTGCTTCCGCGTCGGTTGTACCCGCTGCGACTCACTTGTTGCTTGTCGTGTTCCGACTGACAGGCAACACACAGTCTCACGCCGGGAATCGCCTGACGACGGGCTTCAGGAATGGTCACATCACACTCTTCGCAGTGCACCAGGCTTTCACCACGTGGCAATTCACTACGGGCACGCTGGATGGCATCCTCAATGGTGGCATCAATTTGATCCTGTACTGCCCCGTCACTGCTCCAGCCACCAGCCATGTTTATCTCCCGTTAATACAATCCATGTTCGTATTCTACCTGTTTTGGAACACTCAACCCTGAATACTGGCTAACCAAATGGTGTGCCTGGCTCCCTTCTTCCCATGCGCAAAAACAGTCACTTCCTCAACCATAAATCCACAGCGCCTGAGCCTGTCATGAAAAGCCTGATCCGGATCCGCGGACCAGTAAGCCAGGATACCCTCCGGGCTCAGCGCATCCTGGGCGGCAGCGATGCCTGACATTGAGTACAACCAGTCATTGGTACTTTTAGTCAGACCTTCCGGTCCGTTATCGACATCCAGAGCGATAACATCAAAACAGGCTCTACTCTTCCTGAGCAATTTCACCACATCGCCAATATGAATTTGAGTTCGTGAATCATTGATCGGGTAACCGCTGCGCTCACCCAGCGGACCACGGTTCCACTCAACCACTTCAGGAATCAGTTCGGCCACGGTCACTTCTGCATACGAGCCCACTTCTGCCAGCACCGCAGCCAGGGTGAAGCCCATTCCGAGACCGCCGATCAACACCCGAGCAGATTCTGAGTGCTTGAGTCGCCGGCAAGGCAGGCTGCCAAGCGCGTCCTCGGACGCATGCTTGCGGGTGCTCATTAACTCATAACCACCGGATAGTTTGATAAAAAAATCATCCTTACCCCGATACAGGTAAAGACTCTGGTCAGTATTCGGGATAGCCGCTTCGCCAAGTTGGGTCCAGTGCCTCATTTAATATCCATCGTGTCAGGGTGCCCTTTTATAAGCTGTGGCGCTTTTGCTGTCCATCGAATATGTATAATCCGGCGAATTAGGGACTACACTTAGTACAAGACCCCGGTATGAAAAGTGAGTTACCCTTAACACATGCAAATAAAACAGCCTAGACACAAAAAGCCCGATTCCAGAAATAACACACCAAAAGCTCAGCTGGGTGAATGCGCCCTGCTAGAAACAGTTACCGTCACCAAGACCGGTGCCTTCATGGACTGTGGCTTGGAGAGAGACCTGCTTGTTCCGGTCAGTCAACAACTCAGCCCGATGGTAGAAGGTCAGTCATATGTCATTTACCTGTTTCTTGATCCAGAAAAACAGGTCATCGGCAGCACCAAGCTGCACAAGTTTCTTGATGAACGGGCCAAAAACATGGCAGCAGGGGAACAGGTTGACCTGATGATCGTGAATGAATCCGAGCTTGGTTTCAAAGCCATTATCAACGGAACACACCTGGGATTACTCTATAAAGGTGAGGTATTCCGTACCCTGAAGCCCGGCGACAAGACCATAGGTTATATCAAGTCGATTCGGCCCGACCGGAAGATTGACCTTTGCCTTCAGCGACAAAATCAACAGTCAAAGAACGATCTTACAGATCGAATCCTGGCTTTCCTGGAAGCCAACGGAGGCACCTCCGAACTAACAGATTACAGCCCGCCCGATGCGATCTACAAACAGTATGGCGTCAGCAAGGGCAATTACAAAAAGGCATTGGGTAAGCTGTATAAGCAACGCCGGATCAGCCTGGAAAAAGACAAGATCTCACTGCTGTAGCCTGAGGCCAGTAACTCATCTATAACCGATAAAACGGCTTTGAATCAAACCTGTGGAAGCCTCAATGCCTGAAAATCAGCGACTGTTAAGCCTGGATTTTTTTCGGGGTTTCACCATCGCAGCCATGATCCTGGTCAATAACCCCGGAAGCTGGTCGCATGTCTACCCTCCCCTGTTACATGCACCATGGCATGGCTGGACACCCACAGACCTGATATTCCCTTTCTTTCTGTTCATCGTCGGTGTTTCAATCACGCTTTCCTTTTCATCAAAAAAGGAGAATCATGCACCACGGAAAGACCTATACATAAAGATAATCCGTCGGAGCATCATACTTTTCGCTCTTGGTTTATTCCTTTCAGGGTTTCCGTTTTATGATTTAGCAACTATTCGCATTCCCGGTGTTTTACAACGTATCGCAGTCTGTTATTTCTTTGCCGCAGTCATTTTTCTCAACAGTGATGCAAAAACACAGGCGCTTTGGGCAGTTGCTTTCATGTTGATCTACTGGGCGTTTATGGAGTGGTTCCCCGTACCAGGCGTTGGCAGTGGTTCATATGAAAGAGGTGAAAATTTTTCGGCGTGGGTCGATAACCTGTTACTCCACGGACATTTGTGGTCGCAAACAAAAACCTGGGATCCTGAAGGTATCTTCAGCACCTTGCCAGCCATCTCGACAACTCTATTTGGCGTACTGACCGGCCATCTGATTCGGCAAAAGAAACCAGCCACGAAAAAAGTACAGTTGATGTTGATATATGGCGCAGCCGCGATTGCCATCGGCTGGATCTGGCACTATTACCTGCCCATCAATAAAAGTCTGTGGACCAGTTCCTACGCACTTTTCATGAGCGGAATGGCAATGGTCGTCCTGGGGATTTCCTATTACCTGATCGATATCAAAGGCTGGCAGATAGGCACCAAACCATTTCGTGTTTATGGCATGAACGCCATTACCGTATTTGTGCTTTCTGGCGTCGTGGCGAGATTGCTATACCTGATAAAATGGCAGTCCGGCGATGATGTCATCACATTAAAAACCTGGCTGATGAATACCCTCTTCTTGCCCTGGCTCAGCCCGATTAATGCTTCGCTTGCCTTCGCCCTTTGTTTTGTTTTTGTTTCTTATTTTGCAATGTACTATCTATATATAAAACAAATATTTATTAAGATATAGTAATGTAACTTATACTGATGTAGCAGTGGGGGTGTACTACCTCCTTTCAGGACCGTGAGCGACAGGGAAGTCGCGCCCGAGCCCACACGGACGTGTTCATGGCGAGTCCTGAAAGGAGGTAGTACACCCCCGATGCGGCCCACATGACGAATCCCTGATCCAGGACGGTCGTTCAATGAGTGATATTTACCAGGGTGTGACCCTCGAGGTCATGGGTGAAGGAACCTCAATGGGCCCACTCAATGACATGATGAGACAGCAGAGGATTGAAAGACAAAACGATATCAAATACGACGTACCCTGGACCACGCTGGGTGAGTACCTGCAATACATGGAAGACCGTGGAGTCTCCACCAATATCGCCTCGTTTGTTGGTGCATCCACGGTACGCATCCATGAAATGGGTTACGTAGACCGAGAACCAACCGGGCAGGAACTGGAGAACATGAAACAGCACGTGCGCCTGGCCATGCGTGAAGGTGCAATGGGTCTGGGTTCCTCCCTGCCTTACATCCCTGCCCCGTTTGCCACCACCGAAGAACTGATTGCCCTGACGGAGGTTGTGGCTGAATATGACGGAATGTATATCTCCCACATCCGTGGTGAGGGCAACAATATCTTTCCAGCGGTTGAAGAGTTGATAAGAATTGTTCGTGAAACCGGCGCACACGGTGAAATATATCACCTCAAGGCTTCCCAAAAACAGAATTGGGACAAGCTGGATCATGTCATTGCCATGATCGAAGTGACAACCACATCCACGTGCCTATGGTTCGTTTGCACGTTTGCTGGGTAAATATGTACGTGAAGAAAAGATCATTACCCTCGAAGAGGCTATTCATAAGATGACAGGTCTGCCTGCCACCAACCTGAAACTTGATAAACGGGGAATATTAGCTCCGGATTACTTTGCGGATGTCGTCATTTTCGATCCGGAGACCATTAGCGACCAGGCGACCTTTGAAGACCCTCATCAACTGGCAACAGGTGTTGTTCATGTCTTTGTCAACGGAGACCAGGTTCTCAATGACGGCCAGCACACCGGAGCAACACCGGGCAGATTTGTTAAAGGTCCGGGCTGGGATAAAAAGTAGGAGTCTTAGACCCTACAGGCAACAAACAGCCAGTAACAAGCCCTGAGAATATGCATACTATACTCACGATAACTATCGGATTTTCAAGCTAACACTGGTTAATTGACCTTAACTGATGCAAACTACCCAACCATCAAGACCGGATAACCGGCGTGGATATATACCGGAGAGGAAAGAAGAACCGTGCGTATTGTAAAAACAATAACGTTGACCTTGGCCATGTTATGGCTATCAACACTTCCCGTACCGACTCAGGCCTCCAATTTCACCGATCTCAAGGGTAACCCCAATTTGCGTTCTGCCTCGGCCCTGGTCATCAATGCCGAGGGCAATGTGATCTACGGTAAGGATATCGATACGGTCCGCCCGATTGCTTCCATTACCAAGCTGATGACCGCCATGGTCATCATTGATTCCGATCTCGACCTGGATAAGAAAATCACCGTCACCAAGGCAGATCGCGACCTGGTTCAATTAACCGGCTCCCGTCTGGAGTACGGCGCGAGCCTGCCCCGCAGCGAGATGATTTTGCTGGCCATCATGTCGTCCGAAAATCGGGCAGCGACGGCCCTGGGAAGAAACTGGCCGGGTGGCATGACAGAGTTTGTGAAGGCGATGAACAAAAAGGCAATCCAACTGGGTATGGACAACAGCCATTTCGCTGACCCTGCGGGATTACACGTTGAGAATAAATCCACCGCCCATGACCTGATGAAAATGGTGACAGCAGCCCGGGGTTACGACTTGATCAGGCAAGCCAGTACCACCACGCGGATCGAAGTGCGTCCCTACGCCAAGCGTGGCCCGTTGGTATATGGCAATACCAATCGCCTGTTAAAAAACAAGACCTGGGATATCGCTCTCAGCAAAACCGGTTATATCAATGAAGCCGGACGTTGCCTGGTAATGCAGGCTAACATTGAAGGAGAACAGGTCTCAATTGTGTTGCTGAACTCGTTTGGCAAACTCACACCATTCGGCGACTCCAATCGTTTGCGCAAGTGGATGCTGGCGAAAAGCTGATAACAAAAAAGCTGAAAACATATAAGGTGAAAACGATGGCACTACAAGGTTTACAACTGCGTTCTCTGGTTACACATGACAATAAACTCGAACTTTCGCTGGCCGAAGTCGAAATTCCGGAACCCGGCCCGAATGAAGTGATCGTCAGGGTTGAAGCAACACCCTTGAATCCTTCCGACCTCGCCTTGTTACTGGGTCCCGCCGTTATCAGCACCGCCAAGGCCAGTGGAACCTTGGATCGACCGGTTATCACGGCTGAAATCCCGGCAGGATTCATGAAATTGGTCAGCGCACGCCTGGGACAATCCCTTCCGGTAGGCAACGAGGGTGCGGGTACCGTGATTGCCGCGGGTTCATCCGACACCGCACAGGCGCTGATGGGTAAAACCGTTGGTATGGCCGGTGGGGAAATGTATGCCCAGTACCGCTGCATGAATGCAATGATGTGCCTGGAATTGCCAGAAGGCACACCGGCAGCCGAAGGCGCATCCTGCTATGTCAACCCGATGACAGTTCTGGGTATGGTTGAAACCATGCGTGCCGAGGGCCACACGGCGCTGGTACATACCGCAGCGGCTTCCAACCTCGGACAGATGCTAAACCGTGTCTGTATTGAAGAAAATATTGACCTGGTCAATATCGTACGCAAGCCGGAACAGGAGGAAATCCTGCAAGAGCTTGGAGCCAGGTACATCTGTAATTCCAGTTCCGAATCGTTCTTTAAAGACCTGACGGGTGCCCTGGTTGAAACCGGTGCAACTTTGGCATTTGATGCCACCGGCGGTGGGAAACTGGCTACGACGATCCTCAGCTGTATGGAAGTTGCTGCGGCACGCACCATGACCGAGTACAACCCTTATGGTTCGGACATATACAAACAGGTTTATGTTTATGGTTTCCTGGATAGGAACCCAACGACACTCAGCATCAATTACGGTTTTTCATGGGGTCTCGGTGGCTGGCTGTTGACAAATTTCCTGCAAAAAGCCGGTATTCCGAAAATGATGGAACTGCGCGCCCGGGTTGCCTCAGGCCTTAAAACTACATTTGCCAGTCATTACAGTAAGGAAATCTCGCTGCAGGAGGCATTATCTGTGCAGGCAATTGCCGAATATGGCAGACAGGCCACTGGTGAGAAGTTCTTGATTAAACCCTGGCACTGATACAGTTTCTGGGGAACAGGGCTTATTCACTGTTCCCATAGTTATACCAATCGACGTTCCTGGTCAGGTAGCCCAACCGCAACGAAAGGTGTTGTGAACTGACCAACACCTGGGTTGTGTACAGCCGGACTCAGGTCTGATTTTCAAGTATCATGTCGACTTCAGACCAAGATCCGACAGGCTCCTAGACCCTTTCCGATGGGTCAATCTCCTCACAACACACCGAGCAACAATTGAATATAAATTTGATTTCCCAATTAAGAACTGAATGGTTTGGGAACATTCGTGGCGATGTACTGGCCGGCCTGGTCGTTGCCCTGGCACTGATTCCGGAAGCTATAGCCTTCTCGATCATTGCCGGCGTCGACCCGAAGGTCGGGCTATACGCATCATTTTCCATTGCAGTAGTGGTCGCCATCACCGGTGGCCGGCCAGGTATGATTTCGGCTGCAACTGCAGCAACCGCCGTCCTGATGGTCACGTTGGTAAAAGATCACGGCCTGCAATACCTTCTCGCCGCAACCGTGCTGGCGGGTCTGTTACAGATCGCAGCGGGCTTTTTGCGTGTAGGCTACCTGATGCGGTTCATATCAAAATCTGTGATGACGGGTTTTGTGAATGCCCTGGCAATACTGATCTTCCTGGCCCAGTTACCTGAGTTGATCAATGTACCGTGGCTGACCTACGTGATGCTCGCAGGTGGACTGGGCATCATATATTTGCTGCCACTGATCACCAAAATGGTGCCCTCGCCACTGATTTGTATCATCGCCCTGACGGTCATTTCCATATACCTCGGATTGGATGTGCGGACGGTTGGTGATATGGGTGAACTTCCTTCGACACTACCTATTTTTCTTATTCCGGATATTCCGCTGAATATCGAGACATTCATGATCATTCTGCCCTACTCGGCCGCTGTTGCTGCCGTGGGGCTGTTGGAATCACTGATGACGGCGACCATTGTCGATGAACTCACGGACACACAAAGCGACAAAAACCGTGAGTGTATCGGCCAGGGCATCGCCAACACCGCCACCGGCTTCATTGGTGGGATGGCGGGTTGTGCCATGATCGGTCAGTCAATGATTAATGTGAAATCCGGCGGTCGTGGCAGATTATCTACATTTTGTGCAGGTGTTTTTTTGCTACTGATGATCGTTTTTCTTGGAGACTGGGTAAAACAGATTCCCATGGCCGCCCTGGTTGCCATTATGGTCATGGTTTCCATCGGAACATTCAGCTGGTCATCCATCAAGAATCTCAAGCTTCATCCACGTAGCTCTTCCATCGTCATGCTGTCGACGGTTTTTGTGGTCGTGGCGACCCATAACCTGGCCATTGGTGTGTTTGTCGGTGTGCTGTTCTCTGGCATCTTCTTCGCATGGAAGATCTCCCAGATATTCCTGGTGACCTCAGTCGCTTCGGATGATGGCACTGAACGCACTTACATCGTTGAAGGGCAGTTGTTCTTTGCATCTGCTGAAAATTTCACCGCTTCATTTGATTTTAAAGAGGCACTTGAGAAAGTTATTATTGATGTCAGTAATGCACATATATGGGATATTTCGAGTGTCGCCGCACTCGATATGGTGGTACTGAAATTCCGCCGCGAAGGCGCCGAGACCGAAATCATTGGGCTCAATGAAGCCAGTGAAACCATTCTTGGAAAACTTGCAATGCATGATGAACCGGGCGCCCTGGAGCGTCTGTTAGGACATTAGAACATGATTAAACTAATCGCGTTTATAGATCGTTCAATCTACGCAAAAAGCGTTTGTGACCACGCTGCCTGGATCGCAGGAACTGTCAACGGTTCGGTTGATTTGATCCACGTTCTGGGCCGGCGCAATGAGTCAGAAGCGCCTGTGGATCTCAGTGGCAGTATTGGTCTGGGTGCCCGCACTGCTTTGCTGGAAGAATTGGCCGAGCTTGATGGGCAGGTGGCAAAACTAAAGCACAAACATGCTCGTGCAATTTTGGAGGACGCCAAAGAAATCATCCAGAATGCAGGTATCAAGCAGGTGTCCACTCTGCTGCGCAACGATGGAATTGTCGAAACCGTTCAGGCTTTTGAAAAAGACGCGGGCCTTATCGTCATCGGTAAACGTGGTCAAAACACGGAATCTGATGAATCGCATCTCGGCTCAAACTTCGAACGGGTTGTACGTGCCAGTCACAGACCCATTTTAGTGGCTTCCCGGGACTTCAACCCTATCAAACGTGTTCTTATCGCCTTTGATGGGGGTGCCAGTGCCATGAAAGCGATCAACTATTTCGCCAGAAATCCAGTATTCAACTCCCTGGAGTGTCATTTATTAAGTGTTACCGACCCCTCTGATAAGGCAAAACAACAGCTCGAATCAGCAGCGAATTTATTGCGAGATGCAGGCTACACAGTGGAAACCACCATGCAGTCCGGACAGGCTGAAGCAGTCATTTGCGAAAAAATCAAAACCGACAACATAGATATGTTGCTAATGGGCGCCTATGGGCATTCACGTATCCGCAACCTGATCATCGGCTCAACCACCACTGCGATGATCCGTTCGTGCAAGATTCCGGTATTGTTGTTTAGATAAAAACAAGTATCGCGTCAGTCGAGAACTTCTTTTAGTGGGTTACCCTGGCTGCCCGAAGGCGGCTTGATACCACCAGGCACTCAAGGCAAAGTAATTTCGCCCGGCAAGCCCATCTGGTGAGCACTACTTTGCCGGAATGTGACACTCTGGTGCATGGCTGCCACCTGATGAGGCATGCACCGACTCCAGCTTTGTCCACTCTGACCATATACGGTTGTAATACATAGGTTTTTTCTAATGGCGTGATTTTTGCAATGTATAAACCAGGATGGACACCTCAATTCGGAGTTCCGTCTTGTTTTTGCACAATGGAGAGGAATAATGCTAGGAAGAATAATAGGCATTGGAGCTATTTTATTGGGCGCACTATATGCACAAACTGCAACGGCTCAGGATTGGTCTGCCAATATCGGCTATAACAGCGAATACATATATCGTGGTGTTCCCCAGAAAACATCTTCCGCTTTTGCCGGCCTGGATTTAGTTGCCGGCGGTTTTTACGCCGGTACCTGGACGGCCGATGTAGGTGATGGGCTCGAGGTCGATCTCTATACCGGTTATGGGTTCGAGGCAGGTGACTTTGGCTTTACGGTTGGCGGCACCTGGTATACCTACACAGGGGACTTTGATGATGATTATCTTGAACTGAACCTTGGCGCCAGTTGGAAGTTTCTTTCCTTTGATATGGCGATTGGTGAATATGCCAACTTCGATGGTCCCACGCTGGACTATCAATTCTACTCCCTGACGGCCAGCCACAATGGTTTTTATGGCAAGGTGGGAATGTGGGCTGACGCCTTTGACGGCAACTATTATGAAGCAGGTTATGGTAACAACCTGATCGTTAAAGACGTTGACCTGTTCGACTATGCAATTGCAGTCATTCACAGCGATTCAACCTTGCTCAATGGTGAGTCGGACACCAACCTCATACTAACACTAAGTAAGACTTTCTCGTTCTGATCCGCAAATAATCCGCTACCGAAATCACCATGCCGGTGTTTCGGTACCGGTGGATTTCTGGGGTGACAGCCTCTATCCTTCCTGTACACATAGAATTAACGGCATACGTTGATCTGATGGGCAAAGGATTCAGGTTTCATGAGCACCAAAGACTATTCTCAAACGGCTTTTCTTGAGTTCCTGCGCCACGGTGCCGTCACCGGTCTTATCGGCCCCGCAACCGCACGGTCGCGCAAACTCGCCGCGGAGCAACTGCTTATTCAGGTGAAATCACATGAGCGCGTCGATTTGCGCTTGTTGGACGTGGATGAATTGTGTACGAGGTTTCATAAATTGCAGGGCTCAACTATCCGTCCGGAAAACCTGCAACTCTATAACGAACGACTCAGCAGTGGCCTCAAAGATTTTGTTTGCTGGACTTCAGACCCTGCCAGCTTTAAGAGTGTGGAAGGAGAAAAACCTGATTCCGTACTTGTCGCTGCACGTGATACCCCGGGGCAGGCCCAGGCGAGGGAGGAACTGGCGCTCGACCCGCCGCGCAGCCCCCACGATATTTTCCCGGTGCCCATAAGAGAAGATCTCGTCGTTTATCTGCAGAACATTCCACTGGATATGACCCGGGCCGAGGCATGCAAAATTGCTGCCGTCATCAAGGCCCTGGCAATGCCTGACAAGGACCAGTGAATTGAAACGCTTACTGCTATTTGCCCCGATGCTTGTATTTGGCCTGGCTGGGAGTTGGTTACTCTGGGTTTTTTTAAGAGCTAGCAAAGAAGGTGCATTTCAGAGCAGTTTATTACCGGAACTGATTGGTTTTTGCCTGGAAGGATTTTTCCTGGTCGGCTTGTTCTCGCTCATCCAGCGTCGAAACGAGCGTGACCGCAAATATGAATTGCGTCAAAGTTTGCGCAGTGCGCTGCGGGAAATCCTGAGTCACCTGGATATCGCCCTACTCGAAGAGCATACGGAACCTGCCAGCTCCGATTCACTGGATCACGACCCAAAACTTGTCAAAGTACTTTTTGTAAAGTTACACAATGGTGAACTGGATCTCAACAGCATGCTCAACATCAAAGAGGCGGCGGCACGCAATTTCACCACCATGCACGACCTTATACCCGTTGCTGCCCAACTCAGTGCCAATCATATGCGCTGGTGGCTGGCTATCGCCGAAAGTGTGCGTCACCTTTCCGAAGCCACTGACAAGGCCAGTGTCAATTTTGCCGCTTTCAAGTTTCTGAAACACCTTGGGGAGTTTGACCAGCTATCGCTGTGAACGGTGGGAATGGCTTGACGCTGATCAGTTCAAACGTAACAGGTGCATGTTAAAGTCACCGCATGGAAAAATTGACCGGCAGACTAAAACGTGAACACCAAACCGTGGTGTGCATGACAAAAATATACTGTGAAGACCATCATGGCGAGAACGCGGGTGAGCTGTGCAGTAGCTGCGATCAATTGATGAGCTACTCGGAACAACGCCTGGCAAAGTGTCCCTACGGCCAGACAAAACCAACCTGTAACAATTGCCCCATCCATTGTTACAAAAAACAGCAACGCGAAGAGATACGGCAAATCATGTGTTACGCAGGTCCACGCATGCCCCGACGCCACCCGATCCAGTCGCTAACGCACATATTTGATAAACTTCGACGCGCAGTGCACCCAATGGAATTGCGCCGGGCACGCGCCCGCAAACGATAAGAACCTGCCGGACATACCGACAGGTTCCCTGGGAACATTTCTTATATTTATTCGGTCTTTACAAAGAGCAGGTCATATCCTGGCCGCAACACAGCGGTGATTTGATCTTGCCGTGACCATTGGGGCATTCGGAAACCTGTACTTCGGTATTCTCGTCAATCTTCAGCATGCCATTTTCAAGTGGTGCATCACATTTACCACAGGTCGCGTTGACACTCATACCGCATACTTTGCATTCATAGGTAGCCATACTATTTCCTCATCGATTGGTTGTTTAAAGTCCTTCTAGTATAACTCGAAAATATGCTTGCAGAAGTGTAAGTTCAGCTAAAATTTCAGAATTACCGAAAGTATTTGCCGATCAGAAAAATTGAATGTTACCTTGTACTTTTCTGGTCTATAATCCCCGGCCACCTTCATCTCAGGATTCCACCATGTTTCGAAATTTGCGTTGTTATCGTGTCACCAGCCCATGGCCAGAAAGCGAAGAAGCGCTGTCAGAAATTCTTTCGGAAAATGCATTCACGCCATGCGGCTCGTTCTCAGAACGCAGTGCCGGTTGGGAGGCTCTCGGTAACAATGAGGATGATCCTTTGTGCAGGCGACTCAATGGTGCAGATCTGATCCAGTTACGGACCCAGAGCCGGGTGTTACCTGCCGCTGCCATCAAGGAGGTCCTTGAAGAAAGGCTGGATGAATTTCGCTCCCGTATGAAACTGGAGCCTAACCGCGGTGAAGTTCGTAGACTAAAGGAAGAAACAAGGGATGTTCTTTTACCCAAAGCATTGGTGAAATCAGAGCGCAATCGCGCCTGCTTCATCCATTCGGAATCATTGCTGGTCATCGATGTCGGCACAGTTACAAAAGCGGAATGGGTCATTGACCAGTTACGCGCCTGTTTTGACCAGTTCTATTGCACACCCCTGACATTCAATAATTCACCCGCTGATCTGCTGACCGGCATTTTTATGGGCGACTCACCATTGGGCTTTTCATTGGGCCGCGAATGCCGTATGCAGGATGTGATGGACAGCAAGTCCGTTGTCACCTGGCGGGATTTCGAATTGACCGACCAATCCATTCGCCAGCACGTGGTTGAAGGTATGCGACTTACCCACCTGGGTGTTGGTTTTGATGAGGTAATGAGCTGCGTCATCGACCAGGAAGGCATCGTCAGCAAGATCAAGTTCATCGAGGGTGATGCCGTTGACGACTGGGGAAATGAAGACCCGCTGGCGAAACTGGACGCTGATTTTGTCCTGTTAACCGGTGCCGTGCGACGATTGATGGAAGACCTGAAGAAATTACTCGGCGGCTTCGCCGATAGTCAATAATGGTTTGCCTGATTCTTTCGTACCCGATTGGGTGTAATCTCTACGCATGCCAGGCACAACTATAGAGACCAAAACATTTGATGCCATCATCATTGGCGCCGGCGTTATCGGGACATCGATTGCGCTGGGACTGTCCCGAAAGGGTTTGAAAACACTTAACGTGGACAGCCTGCCCGCGGCGGGCTATGGCTCCACATCTAATTCCTCAGCAATCATTCGACCGTTTTATTCAGCTATCGAAAACTGCGCCCTGGCCTGTGGGGTGCGAAATCTTATATTGCTGAATAAACCCTCGTGATTTCTAAGTCTTGTCATTCCGGTGCTGATTGTTACGATGGTGGGACAATGCGCGATCTAGCCATCTTATTCGTCCACCTATTGACCACCATCGCGAAACTGACGCGCCCCGGCGGTGCCCGCGCCGTGGTCGCCGAGTCGCTGCTGGTAAAACATCAACTTCTGATCCTCAATCGCTCGCGAATGCGGGCACCGGTCCTTCGACCGACAGACCGTATCATTGCTGGGCTGTGCGCAACCATGATGAATCCTTCCCGCTTGCTGCGCTCTGCCATTGTGTTGAAGCCCGCTACGATTCTCAGTTTCCATCGAGCACTGGTGAGACGTAAGTACCATCTGCTGTTCACCCCGAAAAATCGTGGCATGCCGGGTCCCAGAGGTCCTTCTCCAAAGCTGGTTTCAACAATCGTCGAAATGAAAAGAAGAAACCCGAACTTCGGCTACCAGCGCATTGCCGATCAGATCTCCTTGGTCTTCGGTATCGAGATTGATAAGGATGTAGTACGGCGCGTGCTGGCCAAGTACTACCGGCCGGAGCCTGGATTTAACGGTCCATCCTGGCTCACTTTCCTAGGCCACAGCAAGGACAGTTTGTGGAGTGTGGATCTTTTTCGATGTGAATCGTTGATCCTCAAATCCCATTGGGTGATGGTCGTCATGGACCAATATGCACGTCGAATCGTTGGTTTTGCTGTCCATGGAGGAGTACTCGATGGACCTGCTGTCTGCTATATGTTCAATAGCATCATCGGCGGAACCAAGAGCCCACGATATTTGAGTTCGGATAATGACCCGCTTTTCCGATTCCACCAATGGAACGCCAATCTCCGGATTCTCGAGGTAACGGAGGGGAAGACTGTGCCTTTTGTCCCACTTTCGCATCCATTTGTCG
>CBDTVF010000015.1:0-17563 GCA_965363775.1 uncultured Gammaproteobacteria bacterium | reverse complement strand
AATCATAGGATGAATTGGTTCATGCCCCGTGCGTAATAAATTACGCACCCTACGGCTGAGCTACGCCCATGTAGGGTGGGTAACTTGTTACCCACGAAATACCCGATAAATTGGTTCCGGTCCCGTGCCCAATGAATTACACACCCCACGGTGATCAACGATCCTCACCTCTCAATTGCCGGACTTCGGCTTCCAGACGTTCTACGGTCAGATCTTCGGGGGCAATCGGTTTGCCAATTCGTAACTCGATCAACGCCCGGAATTTATAAGGCCTGCGTTTATATAACGGGTCGCGGCGGCTGAACAACGAACCCCATAAATTGCATAAGGCCACCGGCACGACCACAACGGGTTGTTCGGTGACTACTTTCTCAACACCTTTCTTAAATGGAGCTATTTCTCCATCGGAGGTGATTTCACCTTCCGGGAATATCCCCAATAGGTTGCTTTCGCCGATCTCTTCATGGATAAGCTCATAGGCCCGCTCAAGTATCTCCGGGTCCTCGTGGCGCGCGGCGATAGGAATCGCTTTACCTGTCTTAAGAATGAATTTGAGCACAGGCATCTGAAAAAATTTGTAATAGGTAACAAAACGAACCGGGCGTCTTATTACACCACCGATGATCAGCGGATCGACAAAACTGACATGGTTGGAAGCTACGATGGCCGCCCCGTTTTCGGGGATGTTTTCCATGCCTTTGGCCTCAACCCGATAAATGGTGTGTATCAGCAACCACACCAGGAAACGCATCAGGAATTCAGGCACGATACTGAATATATAGATTGCCACCACCAGGTTGAGAATGGCGGTGAACAAAAACAATTCCGGGATGGTGAAACCGACACTACCCAACAAAATCATGGCGACCGCTGCCGAGATCACCATGAAAAACGCATTGAGAATATTGTTGCCGGCGATGACCCTGGAGCGGTGAGCGGGTTCGGTATTCTGTTGAACCAGTGCATACAGCGGAACGATATAAAAACCACTGAATATGCCGATCATCAACAGGTCGAGGACGATACGCCAATTGGCACCAACTGCAAAAAAACCGGCCAGGCCGCTGTAGGCAACGGTTTGAACAGAACTGGCAAAATACATATCAATGCCGAAAACGGTCAGACCAATGGAGCCGAATGGTACGAGGCCGATCTCGACCTGGCCACCGGACAATCGTTCGCATAATAACGAACCGGTGCTGATGCCGATGATAAACATGGCCAGCAAGGTGGACATCAATCTTTCATCGCCACCCAGTACATTTTCAGAAAAACCGGGGATCTGAACAAGGAAGGTTGCACCAAAAAACCAGAACCATGAAATACCCAGCACGCTGTTGAGTACAACCCGGTTTCCCCTGATGAAGCCGATATTCCTGATGGTTTCGCCAATGAAATTCCAGTTGATCTTGAGATCCGGGGCGACAGCGGGTGCTTCGGGGATTTTCAGACTGGCCAGGTAACCGGTTATGGCAACGAGCAAAGCCGTGCCACTGACCCAGACCGGCCAATCCGCCTCGATACCCATCAACAATGGACCAGCGATCGTGCCGGCCAGAATGGCGACAAAAGTACCCATTTCTACCAGCGCATTACCACCGACCAACTCATTGCGATCAAGCACCTGTGGGATGATGCCGTACTTGATGGGGCCAAACATGGTGGATTGGAATCCCAACAAAAACAGCACACCGAGTAACAGCGGTAAACTATTCAGCCAGAACCCCAGCGTTGCGGCGAGCATGATAAAAATTTCAAACAACTTGATCCCGCGTATTTGTACGGATTTTTCATACTTGTCTGCAAACTGTCCGAACATCGCGGAAAACAGGAAGAATGGCACGATAAAGACCATCGCGCTTAAATTGACGATCTGATTGGTGTTCATGCCCGCCATCTGGGCACTGTGAAAGACCAGCATGGCGGCCAGTCCATTTTTAAAAATATTATCGTTGAACGCACCCAAACCCTGGGTAATAAAGAACGGCATAAATCGCCGTTCCTTGAAAAGACTGAATTGGGAATGTTGTTCCACTAAATCTCCGTCAGTGTTAGACCCACCTGTTGCCTCATCCTGCCATGGTGGTCAGAACACCCGCAATGGTAGCGGTCATCATCGTGGCCAGGGTTCCGCCCAGCACCGCGCGCAAACCCAAACGTGCAATGTCGGAGCGTCGGTTGGGTGCCAGGCCACCAATACCACCCAGTTGAATGGCGATTGATGAAAAATTGGCGAAACCGCACAGCGCATAGGTCGAAATCAGAACAGAGTGTTCTGAAAGCGTGTCCTTGATCTCCCCCAGGTGCATATAGGCAACAAACTCATTGATGACAACTTTTTCACCAATCAGTCCACCTACGATGGTGGCCTCGGACCATGGAATACCGATGATCCATGCCAGTGGAGACAGAAGATATCCGAGGATGACAGACAGGGTTAGTGATTCACCGATCAGGGTTTCAATGCCTGTTATCTCACCGATCCATTCCAATGGGAAGTTGATCATGGTGATCAGGGCGACAAAAGCCAGCAGCATACCGCCGACATTCAGGGACAGTCTGACACCGTCTGCCGCGCCATTGGCGGCGGCCTCAATGACGTTGGTGGCCGTCTTCTCGATCTCGAGGTGCACCGTACCCTTGGTCAGGGATTCTTCGGTTTCCGGTCTCAGTAGCTTGGCAATGACAATGGTCGCCGGTGCAGCCATCACACTGGCGGCCAGCAGATGTCGGGCGTAAAACAGTCTCATTGCTTCATCCGTTCCACCGAGCATGGCGATATAGGCTGCCAGCACCGCGCCGGCAATGGTCGCCATACCGCCGACCATCATGGTGAATAGCTCGGATTCCGTCATTTTTGCAATATAAGGGCGCACCACCAGCGGGGCTTCTGTCTGGCCGATAAACACATTGGCCGCGACTGATAGTGACTCTGAACCACTGACACGCAATACTTTCAACATCACCCAGGCCATTCCCTGGACAATTTTCTGCATGATACCAATGTGATAAAGCACACCCATCAGGGCTGCAAAGAAAATAATGGTGGGAAGCACCTGGAAGGCAAAAATAAAGCCGAACTCAGTGGCCCTGGCCAGATCGCCGAAGACAAATTCCGCACCGACCATGGCGAAATCGATGACTTTAACAAATACCCGGCTGATCGCGTTAAAGAACTCCCGACCACCCGGTACCAGGATTACAATGACAGCGAAGACAATTTGCAGACCGACACCCGCGGCGATCTGTTTCCAGTCTATCGATTTTTTCTGGTTCGAAAACAGGTAAGCAACCGAGATCAGAACCGCCAGCCCGAATAAACCAAACGCAATATTGCCAATCATTCAATTCTCCCCAGAATTGTTTTTCATAAGAGACGCAATGTATCGGCTTTACAGGTGGCTGGCAAACTAAAGCTTGATGTCGGCCCAGTGCCTGCCTGCCCATTGCTGTATACATGCGATGGCCTGGGCCGAACGGTACAAGCCGTTGACGATCCAGATACCCAGCAAACCAAGACCCATTACCGGTCCAACAATATAGGCGACGGGCAGGAAAAATGCCCATTGCGCAATCACACTGATCCACATACTGCGTCGCGTATCACCGGCCCCGATCAAAGCATTCATCAGAACCATACCCGTGGTATCGAAGCTAATGGCCAGTGCCCACAGGATCATTGGTAAATACGCCAGCTGACGGGTTTCCGGATTGGTTAGAAAGACACCCAGCAACGGGTCGGCAAACGGTATCAACACAAGGCTGAGCACAACACCATAAACCAGCGCTATGGCAGCTGCATTCCAGCCCCACATCGCCGCATCCTCGGTGTCCCCCTTGCCTAGTGCATTGCCCACCATTGTTGTGGCCGCCAACGCAATACCAAAGGCAGGCAGGGCGGCTGTGATGTGAAATGTCATCAGCACGTTAACCGCTGCGACTTCGGCCGTACCGATTTGACCGACGATCCAGATCAGTGTGACCAGCCCGGCTGAAAAGAATAATTGCTGCAAACTGGCGGGCAGGGACAATTTGAATTGTTGCCAGAGTACGCTGCGACTTGGGATTTTGTGGAGGAAACCCTTGTCACTGGCGTGGCGGATGGCAAAGAAGAAATACAGACCGGTACCGATGTACAGGGATATCGTTGTTGCCAAGCCGGCACCCACCACACCCATTTCAGGTGCGCCGAGGTTGCCGAAAATCAGCACCCAGTTCAGGAAAATATTAATGGTGTGCATGATTACCAGTGTCTGCAGATAGACGCCGGTCATGTGAATGGCGCTCCAGTATCCACGGAAGGAAAAATTCATACCGACAGCGACCATGCTGAGGATTCTGACCTGTAAATAGGGTACACCCTGTTCGATGACAGCCGGGTCATCACTGAGGATAGGGTAGGTCGCAGGTATGAGAAAATACAATATTGCGCAAAGGGGTGCGCCAATCATCAGGGCCAGCATCAGGCCACCGTTCAATGGCACGGCAGTTTCACTATACCTTTCTTCTCCCAGTCGCCTGGCAGCCAATGCCTGCACACCGGCAGACAGACCGATAATGAAAGATATCGCGAGGTAGTTGGTGTAACTGCCGATGCCAGTGGCTGCCAGTGCCGTGTCACCGAGATGACCGACCATACCAATATCGACCAGGTTCAGGATGTTTTGAGACATCATCCCACCCATGATAGGCAGGGCGATGGCCCAGATAGACTTACGTCTGTCCCGGTTTGGGAATAAGGAAAGTAACCGGGAAAACGTGCTGCTCAAGCTTTCAATCTGCGAACAGGAGCGTTTCGCGGGTAGCCGAAAACTTGATGTCCGGCCAGCGCTCTTCGGTCAACTGCAGGTTGACACGTGTAGGTGCCAGGTAAACCAACTGGTCTGCCGCATCACGCCCTAAATTGACCATCAATTGATTGGTGAAATCTTTCAGCATTTTTTCATCTTCGCAACTGACCCAGCGCGCCGTTTGTACGTTGACATTTTCAAAAACCGCATCAACGTTGTACTCGTTTTTCAGCCGGTATGCTACTACGTCAAATTGCAGCACACCCACAGCACCCAAAACCAGCTCATTACCCATCATCGGTCGGAAAAACTGTGTTGCCCCCTCTTCAGACAATTGTATCAAGCCCTTTTGCAAGGCCTTGAGTTTTAGCGGGTCGCGCAATTGTGCCCGTCGGAAAAGCTCAGGGGCAAAATTGGGGATGCCGGTGAATTGCAACTTTTCGCCCTCGGTAAAACTGTCGCCGATAGCGATGGTGCCATGATTGTGTACACCGATGATGTCACCGGGCCAGGCCTCTTCGACCATGCCGCGGTCCTGTGCCATGAATGTCACGGCATTGGCTATCTTGATGTCTTTCTTGAGCCGGACATGCCTGACTTTCATGGCTTGTTTGAAACGGCCTGAACAAATGCGCATGAAAGCAATCCGGTCGCGATGTGCTGGATCCATGTTGGCCTGTATCTTGAAAACAAAGCCAGTCAGTGGAACCTCATCACTATTCACCTCGCGCGATGTCGTGGCGCGTGATTCCGGGGCGGGTGCATGTTCCACGAACGCCTTGAGTAGCGGGGTGACGCCGAAATTATTGATCGCAGAACCAAAAAACACCGGTGTTTGTTCGCCATCCAGGTATTGTTGGGGATCAAATTTATGGCTGGCACCCTTGACCAGTTCGATCTCTTCGCGCAACTCCTCGCTGTCATACTTCCCGAGGCGCTCAACCAGTAACGGGTTATCGATCCCCTCGATGATTTCAGCATGCTGAGTGACGTAGTTTTTACCTGATTCATACAGGTGCACCTCGTCATCAAGTAAATGATAGACGCCTTTAAGCCGTTTACCCATTCCAATCGGCCAGGTGATGGGCGCACACTGGATACCGAGTATGGATTCCACTTCATCGAGTAATTCAATCGGGTCACGGCCCTCGCGATCCAGCTTATTGATAAAGGTAAATATCGGCGTCTGGCGCAGGCGGCAGACCTCCATCAACTTGATCGTCCTTTGCTCTACGCCCTTGGCGCAATCGATCACCATCAACGCGGAATCCACTGCCGTCAGCGTGCGGTAGGTATCCTCGGAAAAATCCGCGTGGCCCGGTGTATCCAGCAGGTTGACGATGTAATCGTTATAACTGAACTGCATGACTGAACTGGTGACCGAAATACCACGTTCCTGTTCCAGTTTCATCCAGTCCGACGTTGCATGACGGGCCGCCCTTTTGGATTTGACCGCACCTGCCATCTTGATAGCTCCGCCGAATAACAGCAGTTTTTCGGTCAGCGTGGTCTTACCCGCATCGGGATGCGAAATGATGGCAAATGTGCGCCTGCGGGCGATTTGTTTTTGCAATTCTGACATGGGAGAAATTCAGGCCGGTTATTTAAGGTACAAATTTTAACAGAGTCGTCGCATTAGTGTAGACGCTACACTCGCATCATTTTTTTGGCAATACGCCGTCAATCATCATGCGCTCACCTGGTGTCATTGTGTTATCGGCGGGTGCCACAAAACGAAAAGGTAGTGATTCCAGTGACATACCGGCATTTAGCTGGACTACAAAGTGCAAATGAGGGCCGCTGCTATAACCTGTATTTCCGGAATTGGCGATCCAGTGTCCACTTGCAACTCTTGCCCCCCGTTGAACACGAACGCTGTTGCGTTGCAAATGTGCGTAGACCGCCATGGTGCCGTCATCATGCAGAATACGAACCTGGTTCGCGCGGGTAAGATAGCGTTTCTGTTTTCCCCCGCCTTGAAAGTTTTCCTGCAAATCCATAACCACTCCACCACGGGCAGCCAGTATTGGCGTGCCAACAGGCATTACGATATCCACTGCATACTGGTTTGGCGGTTTACTGTGTGTTTCGTCGTTGTCAAATCCCTGGGAGATTGGAAACTGTAAGCCAAGCGGAAACGGCGGGTAGTAATCAACCTCAGCTGGTAACTGATCGAGCGGCGGACCGATCATTTGCGAATAGGAAAGGCGGTAGCTGAAACCTTCGCCAAGGTCTGTGGCTTTTATTTTTATCAGGCGTTTCTCGGTCTGACCAGGCACTACAAAGCGGGTTGGAAGGGGCGGTTCGGAGGTGACGTTTTCCGCGTCATTGAGTTTGAGTTCAAGTTCCACCGGTCCCCAAATATTATTGAAAAAAGCATATTCAGGTTCACGGTTAACTCCCAGTTTTCGCATGGTTACCATTGGCCTGGGATCAGCCGGCATATTGACGGTATCAAATTGCTCGGCAGATTTCGGTGGCGTGGAACTGAAATGCCAGATGCCATCCTCATCCTGCCATTTGTACATCTCACCGGCAGACAGGCTAAAAACCACCGGCAGGATCACTGTGAAAAACAGGGCTTTCTTGAAAAAAAAGTTCAACATTCGATCACATTGACAGCCAGTCCACCACGGGATGTTTCCTTGTAGTGATTCTTCATATCAGCACCGGTCTCCCGCATTGTTTTGATGACTTTGTCCAGTGATACCTTGTGTTTGCCTTCAGCCTGCAGAGCCAGGCGTTGCGCATTGATTGCTTTGACGGCACCCATGGCATTACGTTCAATACAGGGGATCTGGACCAGTCCACCGACCGGATCGCAGGTCAGTCCCAGGTTGTGTTCCATACCGATTTCCGCTGCATTTTCAACCTGACTCATGGTTCCACCCATGACCGCTGTCAGACCACCTGCAGCCATTGAGCAGGCCACACCGACCTCTCCCTGGCAGCCGACTTCGGCCCCGGATATTGAAGCATTGAGGAGATACAGAATGCCGATAGCACCCGCAGTCAACAGAAACTCCACGATACCGTCCTCACTGCTGTCTGGAACAAATTTAAAGTAGTAGCGCAATACAGCAGGAATAATACCGGCAGCCCCATTGGTCGGTGCAGTGACGACACGACCTCCGGCGGCATTTTCCTCGTTAACGGCCAGTGCATACAAATTGACCCAGTCGATTATTTTCAGCGGGTCTTGTCTGGATTCCGGGTCAGAGAACTTCAACTCGTGATAAAGGGTGGGTGCACGCCGCTGAACATTGAGTCCACCGGGCAATACGCCGGTTTGAGAGTAACCACGTTCGATACAGCTTTGCATGGCGCTCCATATGTTTAACAGGCCATCTCTGATTTCCTGTTTACTGCGCCATACCTGCTCATTGGCCAGCATGATATCCGATATGCGCAGCTTATGGCTGGCGCACAGTGCCAACAGTTCATCTCCACTGCTGAATGCATAGGGCAAACGTGTTTCATCCTTGACGATTTTGTCCGATGCCGCATCGTCCGGGCTGACCACGAAGCCTCCACCGACGGAGTAATAGTCGCGTTCCAGCAATAAGTTGCCGTTCAGATCAAACGCAGAAAAGCGCATACCGTTGGGATGGTGTGGCAGTTTTTTACGTTTGTTAAACACCAGGTCGGTCTTTTCATGGAAATCGATTTTGCTGATATCAGACAATTGAATCTGAGCTTCATCCCGTATCGTTTGCAACATTCCATCAATCAGGTCGGGGTCGATTTGATCAGGCATTTGACCTGAAAGTCCCAAAATAACGGCTTTATCAGTACCGTGACCACGCCCCGTGAACGCAAGCGATCCAAATAACGTCACTTGCAGACGGTGTATTTGAGTCAAAAAACCAAAGGTATGCAAACGTTGTACAAAAGTATTTGCAGCACGCATTGGCCCGACGGTATGCGAACTTGAAGGCCCGATTCCAATTTTAAATAATTCAAAAACACTGACAGCCATGTCATGCTTCCCCGAAGTCAATGTGGTGATTCTAACCTGAATATTGCTAAAACTAAGGACAATCTCAATGACTCAGCTAATTTTGTATTTTCAGCCGGATTGTCATCTGTGCAACGAAGCAGAAAGCCTGATGTACGCAACCGGCCTGGATGGGAAATATCAAAGAGTTGATATTGAAACCGATCTTGAGTTGCTGAAACTCTATGGTATCCACGTACCTGTATTGAAGCGGGAGGACAACCAGCAGGAATTGTTCTGGCCGTTTGAGCAGGCCGGTTTGTTGGCATTTGTGGGGGCCGAAGGGTGAGGGCTTACTGTTTTCGTAAGGATGGTACTACCTGATTGGCGGTATGCATGCTGAACAGAAGCCCGTTACCGATGTGCTTCGCTTCAGGTTTGATGGATTGTAGAACACCCCTGCTGAACACAGCGTGCCTGCCGAAACCAGGCACGTCATGTTTCAAATTCAGATATTGCGGTCCCCGTTCCTGGAATCATTCCCGCCAAAAATATCGCCGCAGCGGTCGCCTGCCTTATCGAGAAATTCTCGAAACCAGATAGCCAGACCTTCAAACAGACTCTTGGTTCGACTTGAGGTTTCCTCCATGAACAAACCCAGAAGAATGTAAGCTACAAGCGTGATAAAGGTGTAGAACACGCCCAGTATGATCGCGGCCAATCTGATCAGCCAGACCTCCTGGTTCAAACGGGCTGCCAGCGTTTTGCAGACACCCAGGACAATCGGCTGTCCGGGTTCACCATTAAGGTTTCTCTTGACGCTTTCAAAAAATGTATCGCTAGTCATCGTTTTCTCCTGTCTTGTCAATATTGTAACGATGCAGGTTCCGTGCCAAATGTGCCATAAGGCCCGGTATGGGTTTTTAAGTCACCAGTTATATGCCAGTGGTGCATAATCGACCAAAACCCGGCAATTTTCGCCAAATCTTCAGTCTTTCAGAATAGATATTTCGACTCCACAAGGGGTATCATTTCCTGAAACGAGGAACCTGTCGGTTTTTGCACGCTACATTTGGTCATTCCTGACATGCTCCCGAATATTTATTTAACTCTTCATCAGCAGGTTTAAAATTTTGACCAAGCCTATTTCTTATATTGACGCAACCCGGATGGTGAACGGTTTGACCGCCGCCATACAACGTCTCTTTCAGCGTCGGGAGTATATCGACAAGATCAACGTTTTCCCGGTGCCGGATGGTGATACCGGCACCAACATGGCGTTTAGCTTCAAAGTCATCTACGAGGCCGTTCATAACCTGGATAGTGTGTCGATAAAAGAACTGATGAGCAAGATAGCCAGTGCATCACTTGATGGCTCCCGTGGGAATTCCGGTGCCATCATGGCGCAGTATTTCCACGGTTTTAGCAAATCTCTTGGTGCAAAAGCCTATATGAATGCGGCAGAGTTGGCAGCAGCCAGCGTCGCAGGGGCAAAAGCGGCCTGGACAGCCATGGCAGAACCGGTGGCCGGAACACTACCCACCGTATTGGAAGATTTTTCCATCGCCCTGCAACACAAAGTCCAACAGGGTGTTGAAGATATCCACGAGTTGCTTGAACACGGCCTGTCAGAAGCGAGGAAGTCACTGGCCCGCACGCCGGATTTATTACCTGTTTTAAAACAAGCCGGTGTTGTTGATGCGGGTGGCCAGGGCTTTGTGGATTTGCTGGAAGGTCTCTGTGAATTCATCGAAAGTGGTGAAATAGCCGATGAATTGACCGGTGTCGAAGAAGTGCTATCCGCAGCAGGCACGGAAATGGAAATCGATGCCGGTGCCCATCGTTTCTGTACAGAATGTGTCATAGAGGGTGATGAGCTGAAACGTTCCGACATCATGACGCAGCTGCAGCAACTGGATTGTAGTTCACTGGTGGTTGCCGGTGGCCGTAAGCGCGTACGGGTCCATATCCATGTTAACAATCCGGGTGAGGTTTACCTGGCGTGCGAACAGTTTGGCGAGCTCCACCAACAAAAAGCAGATGATATGCAGCGCCAGATCGGTCTGATGAACCAGACTGGAAAAGTCGCCATCGTGACGGATTCCGGAGCGGACATCCCTTTGGAAGAGCAGGAGCGACTGGCGATACACATGGTGTCGGCACGTCTCAATTTTGGTGCACAGGAATATATAGACTATGTCTCACTGCAACCTGCTGACTTGTACCGCATGCTGGAAGAGCGCGAAGAAGTGCCAAAGACCTCTCAGCCACCCGTCGGGGATTTTGTCCGTCAATATGACCTACTGACAGGTCATGGATACGAGGTCATGTCGGTGGGTCTTTCCGAACTACTAAGCGGTACGACCCAGGCAGCGCGAACAGCGGCAGAACGATTTGATGGCCGTGTGCGTGTATTTGACACCAAAAGTGCAAGTTGTAGTGAGGGTTTGCTGGCTGTCATCGCCGCAGAGGCAGCGCAGAAAGGGTTGTCTCTGGATGAAATTGAGCAACTGCTCACCGAGATTCGACCATTGAACCGTATATTCGGAATCACTGCAGATCTTTCGTATATTGTCCGTGGTGGGCGGGTTCCAGCCTGGGTCAAGAAGCTCACTGATTTTCTGCATATCAGCCCGTTACTGACCGAGAAAAACGGCCGTTTCAAGCTGGGAGGTTTTACAACCGGGCTTGGCGCCAAGCCTTCAGCATTGGGAAAAGCGGCACTCAGGAAGATGGACAATGAAACGAGTTATCGTATTCTGATTGCACATGGTGCAAATCTTGAGGGCGCCCTGGAATTGCGCAGGTATATACTGGGTCGGCACACGCTTGTACATTCCTGCCATATTTCAGAGGCGGGACCGGCACTGGGTGTACACTTGGGACCCGGTGGACTGGTTGTGGGCTTTTTGCCGCAACCTGATCAATTGAACTGAACCAGACAGGATTGAACCAGAAAGCTGAATGACTGCACTCATCATAAAAATCATCCTGTCTTACCTGTTGGGGTCTGTATCCGGCAGTTTACTGCTGGGTAGACTCAGAAAAGTGGACATTCGCGGGCAGGGCAGTGGCAGTGCAGGTGGTACCAATGCTTTTCGCACGCAGGGCCTGGTTTTTGCCCTGGGCGTGGTGGTGATAGATGTGGGTAAAGGCTTTATTGCAGCATGGTGGATAGCGGCGATGGATTTTGGTGGCTCAGCGGCGATTCTGGAGCCGGGTGTGCTGATGATGGTCTGCGGTTTTGCAGCTGTGCTGGGACACTGTTTTCCCATCTGGCATGGTTTTCGCGGTGGCAAAGGCGCGGCGACAGCGGTGGGGGCCATCATCGTCATAGAACCATGGTTGTTGCTACCTCTGTTGATCACCTGGCTGATTACATTGGTGATGACAGGTTACGTTGGTTTGTCTACCGTTTTTGCGGGTTTCAGCATGGTGCCGGCCAGCTGGTGGATGAACAACCCCGATCTGATGGTTTTTTCAATTGTAATGGCGCTATTTTTATTGTTTACCCATCGCGAAAATATGCGCAGATTACGTGCTGGAACGGAATACCGTTTTGAACGTGTACATATTTTTTCGCACAAATCCTAGTGGGAACCGACTTGCATGAGCAGTATCAGCGTTCAGCCTGAACTCCTGGATAGGGCCACGATACTTAGTAAGCTGGACCCGCTAATTCACGACAAGCTGACGAACCTGAATATTGAGGCGACAGTGGATTCAACCAATTCAGCTTTGCAGCGCTTACCACTTACCCAGCAGCACGCAACAGCTATTCTCGCGGAGCACCAGTCCAGTGGTCGTGGCAGACGTGGCCGGCAATGGCATTCGCCTTTTGGCAGAAATCTGTATTTGTCACTGGGCTGGATGTTCGATAAACCCCTGTCTGAGCTTGGCTGCCTGCCCCTGGTGGTTGCTTTGGCAGCGGCAAAGGCTTTGAGCCGCGCAGGACTGCGCGGGCACCAGGTTAAATGGCCCAATGACCTTTTGCTTGACGGGCGCAAGTTATGTGGTTGCCTGGTGGAAATGCAGGGTGAACCCCGGGGATCCTGTCATGCTGTTTTGGGTGTGGGTATCAATGTTCATATGCCCGCCAGCGGGGAAACAGCCGGTATCGATCAACCGTGGACAGATCTGCACTCCCAATTACCCGGATTTTCCCGTAATGACCTGGCCGCTTTGCTGTTGGAGGAGTTGATGGTTCAACTGGTCCTGTTTGACGAACAGGGTTTTGTGCCTTTCAAAGATATCTGGGATGCATGGGATGGCTTGTATGGGCAGACAATCAGTGTCTGTTCAGGCAACAGCCCGGTTAGCGGTATGGCAAGTGGTATTGACGATTCCGGTGCGCTTTTGCTGGACACCGGAACTCAGATGCTGAAGCTGCATTCAGGTGAAGTCAGCCTGCACAAAACAAAGTTATAATGCTCTCATGTTAAGGATTTTGGTCATCAGCCTGTTCGTGGCAAACCTGTTGCTGCTTGGATTCAAGAGCAGCAAACCTGCCACCCAACCGAAAACTGTTGAAAAGCAGACTGTGGTTGAAGACTCCGGCATCCCGACCATTTATCTGTTCAGTGAAATTATGGAAAACCGGGATTTAATGTCCGGCAACCGCCGCTGCTTCAGCCTGGGCCCGTTTCACTCAATCGAAGAGCGGGTCGATGTTTACACCCGGTTACTTGATCTGTCTGTCAGTATCGATGAACGTGAGACACAGGCACTAGTGGAAAAGGGATACTGGGTGTTTATGCCACCCTATTCATCACTGTTGGAAGCAAATCGGGCGCTTTTGACCTTACAGGCACTGGGCCTGAGTGATATAGGGGTTATTTATGAGGGTGAGTGGGCAAACGCAGTCTCTTTGGGTTATTTCCTGCGCCAGGAGAATGCGCAAAGACGCAAAAAGGGTCTTGAAGAAAGGGGTCATGAACCACGGATACGTGTACAACGTCAGTCTGAGTCCCGCTATTGGCTGGATTATGAACAGGATCCCGGATCCGACCTGATCGCACTGGATATGCAAAACCGCCCGAATGATTTCATGCAACGCGCATTGCCTTGCCCGGAACAGAGTGTGTTTAATATCGCTGCCATGGATTCAGACACGCTTGAGGCGGTTGAAACCATACCCGCTGGAACAGATGTGCAAGAGCCCGATGACGTTGATGGGGCGGAAACCGGTCAAGGTACTGAGATTGGGGATGATTCCGGTACTGAGACCGAGACCGGCGAAGGCTAACTTAGCGTTTAAAAACATTGCACTGACGACCATCAACGAATAAAATCCCACCCCCTGATATATCCAGTGCCGGTATAGCTCAGCTGGTAGAGCAACTGATTTGTAATCAGTAGGTCCCGAGTTCAAATCTTGGTGCCGGCACCATTTAATTCAATAAGTTACAGGCTATTCAGGTCTAGCTGAACTTCCAAAATTGATCTTGAAGTATCCATGTAGGTATTCCTTCAAGGACACTTTGACCATTTCTGTGGCATGAGTGAGTTCGCAAATCAGTGAGCTTTCCTTTCCAATTCCTTGCTTACGATGGCAGCCAGTTGCTCGTTCGATATCAAGTTGGGATCACCGTCCCAAGCCCTGTTGTCCACCTCTGTCAGACGAAGAACCCCAAGAACTGCTCTTCAAATCCCAATAGCTCAGCGAAAACCACTCAGCGACAGTGGCTTCGACCCCGCGGTTTCCTCCCCTGAGTATTATCTGACGCCTGCCTCAAGCGATGATGCAATCCGAAAGACCTTGCTCGTCGGCAGACATCTGATAATACTTAACAGAAGCGGTCATTATACGTTACGAAAATTGATCCTCAATAGTCAATTCTAGCAGGTGCTGCGCCCACCCTGACCCGCGTCATCATCTTTGGTATTGGTCGCATCGATGAAATACGGATCGACTTCTGTTCTCCAGCGGGGGTAGATCGTCGTCGACCTTGAACCATTGCACCTGACTCTCGATGCCTGAATTGCCTGTGCGGGGAGTCTTTTGGTAGTCTGGAAACCATTTCGGTACCCCCATGCGATTTTGCTATGTACTATAAACTCATAGTACGCCTCGTATCCTGTGATGATGTGATCAACAACAATGTGGAAATGAAAATGAAACATGCGAACGATGCCGGGCCTGCTTTTTGGATCATGGCCCTTCACGTGTTTACGCTTTTTGCGTTTGTTGTCGCCCGGCCAATTTTTACACTACTGACGGACCACCCTGGTTACCTGATAGCAATCAATATGGGTGAGCTGGACCTGTATGTGGCCACCACGCTGATTCTTACCATTATTCCTTTGGTCCTGGTCGGACTGGTTGCCACCGCCGGTTTATTCGGACACAAATTCCGTTTGCTTGCACAGTCATTTGTTTGTGCCGGTTTTGTGAGTGTATTCACACTGCACCTGGTAGGAGAGATTAAGGCGATCCCCTTCATGGGATCACTGAAGTTACCAGCCATTATTTTTGTGGTTTTTGTGATTCTGTATTACAAGAAACCACGGTTCTCGTTAGTCATCACGGCACTTTCCCCTGTCATTATTTTGTTCCCGGTATTATTCCTGCTAAATGGAAACATTGAACGTGTCTTACAGGCGGATGAAACGCTGGTTGAAAACAGAGTGGAAATCAGCAACGCTCCCCCTGGTAACAAGCCTCCCATAACCATGGTGTTATTCGATGAACTCCCTCTGGTTGATTTATTGGATGCCGAAGGTGCAATTGACGCTAAACGTTATCCAAATTTTGCAGCCCTTGCTGAACAAGCCACGTGGTACAAAAATGCTACGACTGTGAGCAATGCCACCCAGATAGCAGTGCCCGCAATCCTCAGTGGTAAACGCCCGCAAACCCGGAAGTTGCCGGTGTTCAGTGAATACCCAAACAATATCTTCTCATTGCTGGAAGGCTATTACACATTCCACGTCATTGAGCCTATTACAAGACTCTACCGATTGCCGCCAACTGACGAGTCACAGAAATCCAGAGTCGTGCTGGACACTCACCGAATTGGCGGCTTCCTTTTGGATATGTCCATTGTTTACATGCATATTGTTTTGCCGCGGTACCTTACTGCCCTGGTGCCCGCTATCAATGATCAGTGGGGAGGTTTTTTTCCGGCATCACTAGTAGCAGGCAATCAAAAGAACAGGGCACACAAGGCGATGGCAGGAAGCCGTGCACAATCATTGCAGACTTTCATTTCTGATATCGGTACATATCCGCGGGAAACCATACATTTTATTCACGTAATGTTGCCGCACAGACCATTGCTGCACCTGCCGTCAGGGCGTATTCATACAAAAGAAAAGTACATACGAGGCACCAGTGTCACTAAAGAGAAATTATGGCAGGGTGAGCAACTGCTGATTGACAAAATGCATCAACGTCACCGGCTTCAGATTGCTTATGTAGACACACTTTTGGGTCAACTTATATCAACTATGAAAGCTGCAGACATCTATCAGGATGGACTGCTTATTGTGGTAGCTGACCACGGTATAAGCTACCAACAAGGCTTACCTACACGTTACCCAATGAAAGAAAATTTTGCTGAAATAGCGTTTGTTCCGATGTTTATTAAATACCCGTCGCAGGTCCAGGCTAAAGAAGTGGATTCTAATGCAGAAACTATCGATATATTACCCACAATAGTCGATGTACTCGACACAAAGGTTTCCTGGAAATTCGATGGAACCTCTTTATTGGACGAGAGCGCAAGGCAGGAACATAAAACGCTTCTGGTAAAGTCAAAAGACCTGCTGATTTACCAACGGGAGGAGTATCTCGCTGCAAAGCAGAAGGCGATTGAGAGAAACATTTCAAGATTTTCGCTGGATAACCCGCGTTCGGATTTATTTCATTTTGAACCCGGGCTTGATCTCGTAGGAACAAAAATAGATGACTTGGTGAAAGAACGTATACCTTGTTCGATCTACAGCAAAATGATTGAAGATCTGGGTAGAATAAATTTGCTGAACAATTTCCTTCCAACTGAGATTAATGGGGCAGTCAATTGCCCTGATTCAGATTTTGAGCAGATGTTAGTTGTGGTTGGTGTCAATGGTGTTATTAGCGCAGTAACGAAACCCTATTTATATGAAGAAGAAGTCCTTTTCAGTGTCATTCTCTCTGACGAGGTGTTTAAGGATGGTACGAATGAGATTGAGCTATTTACAATCAGTTTCTAAGCGAATAGCCGCTAACCAAGGCGATGACGCATCATCACACATGCTGCGTTGCCATTTTTATAACCCTGAAGGTATTACACTTTATCATTCAGGCAAATCCTATATAATTGCCGCCACAAAATAAATCCGAAGGAATACTCAAATGAGTGATAAAGAAAGTCAAATACGCAAGGATAACCCCGAGATGGCTAAAGCCAAAAGCCACCAAGATTGTACGCAAAAGTTTATTGAGATAGCTAATGAATTGAAAGACGAGGGCCATGATAAGCAAATAGTGTCCGCCGCGCTAATGGCGGCATCCGGCATCTATGCTACATATGTCGCAGTAGGCAACGAGGGCGGACTTCAGCCGTCTGGTGTTGATAAAGTTGTCATGATGTATCGACACAACCTTGAATACATCCAGGGACGCAAAAAAACGGAAAATGAAATGAAAGAAGCTGCAAGTAAAGAAAAAGCGTAACCAGAAAACACATAAATGCTAGAATGCAGTGCAAACTACTGTATATATTTATAGTGTCTGGTGTAATCAACTCGTGAACGCGGACCTTATTGGGAGGTGCCGCTTTTTTTTTGGACTGGAGATCAGCACCAATCCGGCATAAGCCCACTATGGGTCGCGTGTTGTTCTGACACGTTG
>CBDTVF010000014.1:0-17569 GCA_965363775.1 uncultured Gammaproteobacteria bacterium | reverse complement strand
TATCGGGAATGAGTACTTTGGTGATGGCGGTATGCGCATGGTTGCGCCATTGAGTCCGGCAATACACCTCGGAGCAGACAGAATACTGGTCATTGGCACACGGGATGAGAAACCGGACATGCCCCCCGAAACCCCTGCAGTATACCCATCGGCCGGTGAAATTGGCGGTTACCTGATGGACACCATATTCATGGATACCCTCAATGCAGACCTCGCGCGGATGAAGCGTATCAATCAGACACTGAAACTGGTTCCCCAGGACAAGCTTGCGGAAAGCGGTTTGATCAATATCGACAGCCTGGTGATAAAACCGAGCAAAGATCTGCGTCATGTTACCCGGGATCATGTCTCTGATATCCCGCGAAGTGTGCAGATTCTATTGCGCACCCTGGGTGGTTGGGGCAGGGATTGGCGTATGGCCAGCTACCTGTTGTTTGAATCAGCCTATTGCAGTGAACTGATTGATCTGGGTTATGCAGATGGTATGAATTCCGAGGCGGAAATCATTCATTTTCTGAATGCCTGAAACCACCAATCTGTTCAGGTGGGAAATCATCCACGGCGATCACCCTGGCGCTTGCCTGTTGCGCCAGACGTACTATGGTCGCCTGTTCCTCGGTAATTACACCGCTTTCGGTAGCGCGTTTAACCAATCCTTCATAATTCTCAAAATTGACGGATTCTTTCAGGGCGTTCTTGATGGCGCGCTCTGCCGGTTCCGATTCAAGCACCAGGTGAAACGCCTTATTGACCCGACCCGTGGCATCGGCACGATCTGAGATAAATACTCCATCGACCAGGCGATCACGGCTTTCATTTTCGCTCAGCAGTATTTTGGCGACGGCTTTGACCGTTTTATCGCTTGGTCCGGAATACGGTAGACCGAATGGAAATACGATCAAACGGACGATGCGGCTGAGCACGGGCACAGGAAAGTTCCTGATCACGCCATCGAGGCCCTGCTGAATCCGGTACAGGCTGTCCTCTACTCCCCATTGCAGTAGTGGCAGATCATCAGCTTGACGCCCTTCATCTTCGAAGCGCTTTAACAGAGCACTCGCCATGTACAGGTGAATCAGTGCATCTGCCAGTCTGCCCGACAGTTTTTCCTTGAATTTGAACTTGCCACCCAGCAACACCAGCACGGCATCCGCCATGAAAGCAAAGGCGGCGCTCATCCGGCTTAGTTGCCGGAAATACCTGGCGTTTGGTCCGCTCACAGGTGCGGGTGTCATTCTGCTGCCCGTCAGACCCAGTAGCAGGCTTCTTACCGTATTACTCAGTGTGAATCCGATATGTGTAAATAGCGCGTTATCAAAATCACGTCTTGCCTTGCTGTTGGCAATCCCTGTAACGGCATTCATCTCCTTCAGTAGACAGGGATGGGCACGGATTGCGCCCTGACCGAAAATGATCATTGAACGGGTGAGTATATTGGCACCCTCGACGGTGATGGATATTGGCAGGCTCTGGTAAACGTGGGCCAGGTAATTATTGGGTCCCTGGATGATTCCCTTGCCACCATGCACATCCATGGCATCCATAATGCACTGCCGGTTACCTTCGGTTAACTGGTATTTGTTGATGGCGGAAAGCACACCGGGTTTTTCGCCCTGATCCAGCGCGATCAGGGTGAGCAGACGCGCGGCATCCATACGATAAGTTCGGCCACCAATCCTCGAAAGTGGCTCTTCAATTCCGCCGAAATGGCCGATGGGTACATCAAACTGGGTGCGTATTCTCGAATACGCCCCGGTTAGCAACGAGGCCATCTTGCCACCCGCAACCCCGAGAGAGGGCAGCGAAATTGCACGGCCGGCAGCCAGGCTCTGCATCAGCATACGCCAGCCCTGACCCAGTCTTTCCTGTCCACCGATGATCCAGTCCATCGGTATAAAAACGTCTTTGCCACGGGTCGGGCCATTCATGAAGACCGCACCCACCGGTATATGGCGGTTGCCAATTTCGACACCTTCCGTGTTGGTGGGAATCAGGGCGCAACTGATACCGAGATCCTGTTTGTCTCCGAGTAGCCCATCCGGGTCATAGGCACGGAACGCGAGTCCGAGCAATGTAGCGACCGGTGCCAGGGTAATGTAACGCTTATTCCAGCTCACCCTTAAGCCCAGGACTTCTTTGCCTTCAAATTCTCCCCTGCAAACAATGCCCTTATCTGGCATGGCACCCGCGTCGGAACCGGCCAGTGGGGAGGTCAGTGCAAAGCAGGGTATTTCTTCGCCGCTGGCTAGCCGGGGCAGGTAGTGGTTCTTTTGTTCGTCAGTACCATAATGTAATAGAAGCTCACCGGGTCCGAGTGAGTTAGGCACCATGACGGTGACTGCCGCCGTTGTATTCCTGCTGGCGATTTTCATCACGACGGCCGAATTGGCCTGTGCGGAGAACTCCAGGCCGCCATGCTCCTGGGGGATGATCATGCCGAAAAAACGATTGTCACGTATGAATTTCCAGACAGATTCCGGCAGATCATGATGCTTTTCGCTGATTTCCCAGTCATCCAGCATCAGGCACAGTTCTTCAACCGGGCCGTTGATGAATTCCTGTTCACGTTCGCTTATCTGCGGGGCAGGCTGTCGCAATAAACGACGCCAGCGGGGCTTGCCACTGAACAGTTCTGCATCCCACCAGACGGTGCCGGCTTCCAGTGCCTCACGCTCTGTAGAGGAAAGCTTGGGCATCACTTTTCGATAAAGGCTGAATAAGCGGTTACTGATAAACAGACGACGTAAGCCTTTGATGGCAAAGCCGGCGAGGCTGACGGCAGCAATTCCATATGACCAGCGGAACCACGCCGGAATCTCATAAAAGTGGCGCAGTTCGGTAAATGCAAATGTCAGCCCGGCGACGACAGCGATCGAGATGAGCAGGGGAATACGGTAGTAAGCCAGTAACAGCAATGACAATACGAATATAGCCAGAAAAAGGGCGGTCATACATGTCCTCGCTTCAGCGTGAAGCTTGTTATGTTAAATCCGACAGGCTCTTGAGCGGATCGATTCAATATTAAGGTAGATATAATAGATTAAACGGCGACAGAGAACCATTTCCTGACAGGATTGATTTGCCGGGCTTGAATGAACGATTTATGGCTCGCGAACCTGATTGCAAGAAAGTCTTTGTCAGATTAAAATTACCTGTTGGTTCCAGTCTAATACTTGTGAATGAAAAAATTCGTTCATATCATTAAATATCATATAGTTATAGGGAGTTCTTAAGTGTCTGTTGAACGTACATTATCGATTATCAAACCCGATGCCGTCGCAAAAAACGTGATCGGGGAAATTTATAGCCGTTTTGAAAAGGCCGGTCTGAAGATTGTTGAAGCCAGAATGGAGTATCTGAGCAGTGAGCAGGCCGAAGGTTTTTACGCTGTACACCGTGAACGCCCGTTTTTTAACGACCTGGTTAAATTCATGACATCGGGTCCCGTCATGATCCAGGCGCTCGAAGGTGAGGACGCCATTGCATTGAACCGCAAACTGATGGGGGCCACCAATCCGGCAGAGGCTGAAGCCGGTACGATCCGGGCTGATTTTGCTAAGAGTATCGATGCCAATGCAGTGCATGGTTCTGACGGACCCGATACAGCCAAGACAGAGATCGCTTACTTTTTTGGAAAGTAAGCTGACAATCACTCAAGGACCTGTGAGTGCCGTCACAAGCCGTGTGAACCTGCTTGATTTTGACGAGGCAGGTTTGCGCGCTTTTTTTGAGTCCATTGGTGAAAAGCCATTTCGGGCTCAGCAGGTACTGAAATGGGTTTTCCATCACGCAGAAATTGATATCGGGGCAATGACCGACCTGGGTATTGCTTTGCGTGAAAAGTTGAAATCCATTGCGGAAATCAAACTGCCGGAGATTCTCCGTGAGCAACTTTCAAGTGATGGCACGGTTAAGTGGCTGATCGGGTTTCATGGTGGTAACGCGGTTGAAACCGTGTATATCCCCGAGCCCAAACGTGGCACCTTGTGTGTATCGTCACAGGTGGGCTGTGCACTGAACTGTTCGTTTTGTTCTACCGGCGCGCAGGGATTTGCACGTAACCTGACATGTAGTGAAATTATTGGTCAGGTTTGGCTTGCAGCTCAGGCATTGGGGCATGAACGCAACGGCGAGCGTCGTATCACCAATGTCGTGATGATGGGTATGGGTGAGCCTTTGCTCAATTTCGATGCCGTCATGCCCGCCATGTCTTTGATGCGCAATGACCTTGGTTTTGGATTTGCAGCAAAGCGTGTCACCTTAAGTACAGCGGGTCTGATTCCGGGAATTAACCGCCTGCGTGACACCCTTGACGTGGCACTCGCCGTATCACTGCATGCTCCGGTGGATGATGTGCGTACGCAACTGGTTCCTCTCAACCGTAAATATCCAATCGCTGAATTGATGCAGGCATGCAGTGATTACGTTTCTGAAAAGCATAAACGCTCGGTGACTTTTGAATATACCTTGATTGACGGTGTAAATGACCATCCGGAACATGCCCATAAACTGGTGAAACTATTAAGAAGGTTACCTAGCAAGCTGAATCTGATACCATTTAACCCGTTTCCAGGCACGAAATATCGTTGTTCCAGCCCGGATCGGATTAAAGAGTTTCAGGAGATTGTCATGCGTGGCGGATTGATAGCAACGGTGAGAAAGACCCGTGGTGAGGATATCGATGCCGCTTGCGGGCAACTGGTGGGTAAATTCACGGATCGCACGAAAAGAAGTGAGCGTATAAAATTACAAATGGCGGAAATAATTCCATGAATTGGCCGGTAATCATTTTATCCAGGTTCAAACCACTCCTGTTTTCAGCTAAAACGCACTTATTGACCGCGTTACTCGCCGTGGTTTTTATCAGCGGTTGCGCATCGCAACAATCGAATGATCCAGACCAGGAAAGTAGTGGGCGCAAGGCAGCTGAGGCCAATACTTCTCTGGGCCTTGAATACATGAATCGTGGTCAGTATGAAGTTGCACTGGGCAAGCTGAAGAAGGCGGTCAGGGATGATTCCAGCTATGCACCGGGACACACGGTGTTAGCTGTTCTTTATGAACAAATTGGTGAGATGAAGCTGGCGGGTCAGCATTACAAAAAGGCCTATGAAGCCGATCCTGACGATGGTGATGTGAATAATAATTACGGTACCTATCTGTGCCAGACAGACAGACAAGAACAGGCCATGACGCATTTTCTCAAAGCACTGGATGATCCTTTTTACAGCTCACCATCGGTTGCGCTGACAAATGCCGGTTCCTGTGCCATGCGGCAAGGTGACATGGTCACAGCCAATGAATATCTGCGCCGCGCCTTGAAAATAGAGCCGGATTTCCCGGATGCCCTGTTAAACATGGCGAAGCTCAATTACGAGCAAGAGAATTACCTGAAGGCGCGGGCATTTCTACAACGCTATGAAGCTGCGGCCAGCCATAGTGCAGAAAGCCTGTTACTGGGCTACAGGATTGAAACGGCCTCACGAGACAGCAAGACCGCAAATAAATACAAACGTGTGCTTGAATCGAATTTCCCCGATTCAAGCCAGACCGCAGAAGTTCGGAGACTCTCTGTAAAATGAACGAGCAACAAGAACTGATTCCAATGGCGACGGGTGAATACCTGAAGCAGAGGCGGCTAAAGCGCAAGCTTACCCTGGCAACCGTCGCCGAGGCAGTTTGCCTCGATGAAACGCTGTTGGACGATATTGAACGGGATAAGGCAGTTCATGTCGCCCTGGTTTACAGAAATGGTTACATCCGGACCTATGCACGTTACTTGCAGGTCCCGGAGGATGAGATTCAGAAGATGCTTTCATCGACTGATACCAACCAGGCTACCATCCGGAATATTTTTACCGAGTCCCCGAAACGCAATCCGATGGACAGGTGGTTGCGTGCGACCAGTTATGTGTTGGCATCGTTGCTGATCGGAACACTGGCTTGGCAATTTACCCATGAAGCGGTCAGGCTGTCGCAGAATGGTTCACGTATCAGCAGCACTCAGAAGAATACCGTGGAATCCGAAAACGCAGGTTTGCCCGGGCAGGCACAGAAAATACGAGGCACTGTGAATGCTTCTATTGCTCCACTGGGCGCGCTACACGATAGTGACACAGGTGGTCTGGATACAGCCGAGCAAGCATGGGCGGCGATATCCCGTCCGACCATTGCGGAGGGAGAGAGCCGTCTGGAAATCAGTGTTTCAGCTGATAGCTGGATTGAGATCATCGATGCAGACGGGCAGGAGCTTGAGATGGACCTGTTACGTGGCGGGAGTGACAAAAACTATCATGGCAAGCCGCCATTCCGACTTCTTTTTGGACGTGCGTCAGCCGTGCGCCTGTTGATGGATGGTGAAGCGGTTGATTTGACCGGATTTACCCGGGATGATGTCGCGCTGTTTACCTGGCCACGACAATTACAAGCAGACAACAACGAAGCTGACGATAACTAAAATGAATTCCCCCATTCGCTCAATTCGCGGGATGAACGATATTCTCCCGCAAGATGTCCACTATTGGCATCGACTGGAAAAGACAGCTGAACAGGTATTCGCTGCTCATGGTTTTGAACAGATCCGCGTACCTTTGCTGGAAAAAACGGATGTGTTTACCCGTGGTATAGGCTCTGCCACCGACGTTGTATCAAAGGAAATGTACAGCTTCGATGACCGCAATGGAGAGTCGCTGAGCTTGCGGCCTGAAGGCACCGCGGGTGTCGTGCGTGCGGCCCTGCAAAACGGTTTGCTGTATGGTCCGGTCACCAGGCTGTGGTATGGCGGAGCAATGTTTCGTTACGAACGCCCACAGAAAGGACGCAGCCGACAGTTCCACCAGATGGGTGCCGAACTTTTTGGTGCACCGGGTCCTGATGGTGATGCTGAAATTCTCGCGATGGGTACCCAGCTGTGGAACAGGCTTGGAATAAAAAACTTGCGTCTTGAAATCAACACGCTGGGCAATTCAGATGAACGCAGTTCCTACCGGGAACAATTGTATTCATTTCTTTACGCACACCGAAATGAACTTGACGAACAAACCAATGAACGGGCAGAACGCAATCCCTTACGTGTACTGGACAGCAAAGACCCGAAGGTCAGGGTTTTGCTCGAGAACGCGCCGCTTTTAACCGATCAACTCGGTGATGATTCACGACGTGATTATGAACAGCTGAAACGCTACCTGGATCAGTTAGGTATCGAGTTCCATGAAAACCCGCGATTGGTACGTGGCCTGGATTACTATTGCTACACGGTGTTTGAGTGGATCACCGAAGAACTGGGTGCACAGGGTACGGTGTGCGCCGGTGGACGTTACGATAAGCTGGTCGAATTACAGGGCGGAAAGCCGTGGCCCGGTATCGGATTTGCCATGGGCGAAGAGCGTCTGGTTGAACTACTGCGGCAAAAAGACGATATTGTGTCCCCGGTGAATCATGCTTACCTGGTGGCCGTGGGTGAAAACAGCACTGAATCTGCACTCGAACTCGCGTATGATCTTCGCGCCGGGATTCCCGGTTTGCGTTTGATCGGCAATTTGAATGGCGGGAGTTTCAAGGCCCAGTTCAAACGTGCGGATCGCAGCAAGGCGTTATTGGCCCTGGTGCTGGGTGAGGATGAGATTCGTGATGGGCAGGTCGCAGTCAAGTTCCTGCGCAGCGGTGAAGAGCAGTTAAAACTGGGTCGTGAAGAGGTCCAGGACTGGATTCGCAGGTATATCGACTCTATATAACAATCTGCCGGATAATGTCCGGTGCAATTTCAAATGATGGATTAATAAAATCAATGTCAGACTTATATGATACCCACGAACAGGGTGAACGCGTAAAAAACTGGTTACGGGAAAATGGCAGCGCTATCGTCATGGGCCTGGTACTCGCCTTTGGCCTGATGTTTGGCTTCAAACAATGGCAGAGCTGGGAAACCAGCAAACGTCAGCAGGCATCAGCTGAATACCAGGTGATGGCCACTATGATCGAAGCAGGAAACATGGATGCTGCAGTGCCAAATTACGAGGTGCTCAAATCGGAGTATCCGAAATCTGCCTATACATCGATGGCTTCAATGATGATGGCCAAAGCACGTTTAGGGGCAGGTCAACTGGATCTCGCAGTCACCGCTTTAACCTATGCCATGGACAATGGCCAACCAGACCCAGTAAAAGTGGTGGCGAGAGAGAGACTTGCACGGGTCAAGCTCGCCCAGGGTGATCAGGCGGGTGCATTGGAGTTGCTTGATGGTTCACCTTCTGATGTCGGTTTCGAATCATTGTTTGCTGAAATACGTGGCGACATACATTTGGCAAATGGCGAACAGGATTTGGCAATTGCCAGTTACAGGACCGCACTCGAGACACTGGAAGATGGAGTTGGCAATCGGGAACTCCTGATCATCAAGCTTGAGGCGCTAGGCGCCAGTGCCGAAGCAGAGTCAGACGTCGCAGTTGATGCCGGCGGGGGTGAAGTGTGAAGCAATGGTTTATCCCTGCATTAGTAGCATTGATGCTGCTGAATGGCTGCAGTTGGATAAAAAGCTGGGGTGACAGCGATGATCCTGATGATCCCGTTGACCTGGTGGAATTTGAACCGACACTCAAGGTAGGCAAAGTCTGGTCTACAAAGGTCGGTGACGGATTGGACAAAGCCGGCAGGCAACTGAGGCCCGCCTATTCGTCCGGTTCGCTTTATGCGGCAGACCACAAGGGTTTGCTGATGGCCATGGATGCAAATTCTGGCAACAAACTTTGGGAAATCAAAACCAAATTACCGTTCACAGGTGGCCCTGGTATTTCGGATAACCTGTTACTGATGGGAACACAGGATGGTGAAGTATTTGCATTTGATGCAACTACCGGCACCCAGCGCTGGTCGGCGACCGTTACATCAGAAGTACTCGCTGCACCCGCTGAAGCGGATGGTGTTGTAGTTGTCCGTTGCATCGATGGTCGTGTTTTTGGCCTGGATGCAGATACCGGGCAGCGCATATGGATTTATGACCACAATGTGCCTTTACTGACTCTGAGGGGTAACGCTCCTCTACTGTTGAGGGCTGGTGTTGTCTTTGTTGGTTATGATGGCGGCCAGGTTGTCGCATTAAAACAGAGTGATGGCATCCTGATGTGGGAACAGACACTGGTTACCGTGGAAGGCAGGACCGAACTGGAGCGCCTGTCTGATATTGACGGTCAATTGGTATTTATTGCCTCAGACCTGCTGGTTTCAAGTTATAAGGGCCGCCTGGCCTCACTGGCTGCAGATTCGGGTCGCCTGCTTTGGTTCAAGGAAGTGTCTTCGGCCACAGGCGTTTCGGTCGATCGTATCAACCTGACGCTAAGTGACAAAGAAGGTCATGTTTGGTTGCTTGACCGGCGCAACGGCGCTGAATCCTGGAAGCATGATCAACTGTTACGCAGAGGTCTGACCCGGCCGGTTTTTTATGGTAGTTTTATCGTGGTCGGTGATCAGGATGGTTATTTGCACTGGATCAACATCGATGACGGTCAGTTCGCAGCACGTGAAAAAGTGGGTGGTAAAGGGTTTGCAGGCCCCCCCCTGGTAGTGGGAAATACCTTGTACGTCATGACCAGGAAAGGCGAAATTACAGCATTCCGCGCAGGCGCAGCTCTGGATTAGAGCAGTATGCCGTTACTTTCAGGGTTCTCCTCCTGTATGATGCTGCCATTCTTAAAGCCCTGAAGATACTATAATTTCATGTTACCTGTTGTCGCCATCGTTGGCCGGCCAAATGTCGGAAAATCCACAATTTTCAATGCCCTGACGCGCACGCGTGATGCGCTGGTGGCTGATATGCCGGGTGTTACCCGTGATCGTCAATACGGAATCTCCGAGGTTGGTGACAGGGCTTGTGTACTGATAGATACCGGTGGGCTGGTGGGGGGCGCCGAAGGTATTGATTACCTGACCGCCCAACAGGTGCATCAGGCTATTGAAGAATCCCAACTGGTCTTATTCGTCGTCAGCGCGAGGGAAGGGCTGACAATTGAAGATGAAGAAATTGGTCAGCTTCTGCGTCAGCACGACCGGTCGGTATTGTTGATTGGCAATAAGATCGATGGAACCGACCCGGATATCGCCCTCGCTGAGTTTACAGCCCTGGGTATGGGCGCAGCCCTGCCGGTAGCAGCCTCACATCGTCAGGGAATGACAAACTTGATGGAGGAGGCCGCGCTCGTGCTGCCTCCTGTCGACGAAGACGAAGTTGACCCTGAGGAAGATTCCGACCGTATACGACTGGCTATTGTGGGCCGACCCAATGTTGGTAAATCAACACTGGTTAACCGCCTGCTGGGTGAAGAACGTGTCATGGCCTTCGACCTGCCGGGTACAACCCGGGACAGCATCAGCGTATTCACCGAATACCAGGGTGTTAAGTACGAACTCATAGACACAGCCGGTGTGCGCAGACGTGCACGGGTCACGGATGTCGTTGAAAAATTCAGTGTGATCAAGGCACTGCAGGCCATTGACCGCGCCCATGTGGTGATTCTGATGCTGGATGCCACCGAGGGTATCACTGACCAGGACACCACCTTGCTGGGTCATATCCTGCAACAGGGCAGGGCACTGGTTATCGTCATGAACAAGTGGGATGGCATGGAAGAGTATGATCGCAAGCAGATGCTTTCAGAAATGGACCGCCGCTTGCAGTATGTGCCCTGGGCTCGAAAAATCCGCCTGTCCGCATTACATGGTTCCGGTTTGAAGGAGTTGATCAAAGCTGTCAGGGAGGCCTGGCGCAGTGCAACCATTGACATGCCGACGCCGGAACTGACCCGCGTGCTGCAAAAGGCCTTCGAAGCCCATCAACCACCGATGAGCCAGGGTCGTACATCGCGTTTACGTTTTGCACATGCCGGTGGCAATCTGCCACCAAGAATTATCATTCATGGCAACCGTACAGACGCTATTCAACCTTCCTATAAGCGCTATCTTGAAAACGTCTTTATCCGTCATTTCAAATTACGCGGGACACCATTACGGATAGATTTCCGCAGTGGTGGGAACCCTTACAAAGACAAAAAGAACAAGCTCACTGACCGGCAGATAGCCAAGCGCAAGCGTTTGAAGAAATTTACCAAGCGGAAAAAATGAGTGCGACCAGAGTCAAGTCTATAAAACCCAGGACTGCAAATTACACTCAATCTGGTGAGTGATCGCACTATCATCCGGTGGTACGGCAGACGGCCAGAAACCAATCATCTGACCGTTGCGGTCGAACAGATATTTGTGGAAATTCCAACGTGGCGTGGCATCGTCGCCGAATTCTTCACGTATGCTGTGGAACAGCGGGTGAGCTGACAGGCCCATGACATTATACTTGCCGGTCATCAGGAAACTGATCTGATAATTTGTCTCGCAAAATTCGGCAATGGCGTCTTCATCGGCCGGTTCCTGGTGACCGAAATCATCACAAGGCATACCAATAACGATCAAACCGCTCTGCCGGTAGTCCATCCACAGGCGTTGCAATTCCTTATACTGGTTTGTGTACTCACACTCTGATGCCGTATTGACTAGAAGTATCGGTTGGCCCTGATAATTTGACAGTGGCATCCTGCTACCGTTAATGGACACAAATACAAATTCAAATACATTCATGTTTTATCCCCGACGGCTCGTTCACATAGCATAGCCTATGAACCCCGTTTCTGCTTACGGACGCTCCAGTATTGCACTAACTCCCATACCGCCAGCCGTGCAGACGGAAATCAAGCCCCGACCGGATCCTTTTTCCTCCAGTATCTGAGCCAGTGTTGCCACGATACGTGCGCCGGTAGCGGCGAACGGATGACCTACTGCAAGGCTACTGCCATAGATATTCATTTTTTCCCGGTCGATGCTGCCAAGTGGTTTTTTCAGGCCAAGACGATCGCGGCAATATTCTTCGGATTCCCAGGCTTTCAAAGTACACAGAACCTGTGCGGCAAAGGCCTCGTGGATTTCATAGAAATCAAAATCCTGCAGCGTCAGGTTAGTGCGTTGCAGCATTTCGGCAACTGCTACTGTCGGTGCCATCAACAGGCCTTCATCGTTGACAAAATCAACCGCTGCTGAACGACCCGTGGTCAAGAACGCCTGCACAGGAAGGTTGCGCTCGGCTGCCCATTCTTCAGAACACAATAATACAGCCGCTGCACCATCGGTCAGTGAAGTACTGTTTCCCGCGCTGAGCGTGGCCTTGGTGCTCTTGTCAAAAACCGTGCGCAGACTGTTGAGCTTTTCAATAGTGGTACCGGCCCGCAGGTTGTTATCCCGGCTGATGCCACCCCAGGGAGTGACCAGTTGATCAAAGAAACCGTCCTCATACGCGGTGGCAGCCTTCTGGTGACTCTCATAGGCCAGTTGATCCTGGTCCTCGCGCTTGATATCCCATTCCTGGGCCATACGCTCGCAGTGCTGCCCCATGGAAAGACCGGTACGCATCTCGCCATTGGTGGGAGACACGGGTTTGAGTTCGCCCGGGCTGAAACCCTTGAGAGCAGCCAGTCGTTGCTTGGCAGTCCTGGCCTGGGTCAGCTTGATCATGCGCTGGGCAAATCTGTTCCCGAAAACAATGGGTGCATCCGAGGTCGTGTCGGTACCTGCGGCAATACCGCTGTCAATCTGTCCACATGCAATTTTTGCAGCCAGGTTCAATGCACCCTGCAAACTGGTGCCACAGGCCTGCTGCAGTGTGATTCCCGGTGTCAGGTGGGAAAGCTTGCTGGACAAAACTGCTTCGCGCGCGAGGTTAAAGTCCCTGGAATGCGTCATGACGGCACCGGCGGTGATTTCGTCCAGTTGTACGCCGTCCAATTCAAACCGTTGCACGATCCCGTCGATGACCGCTGTCAGCATATCCAGGTTGCTCTTATCGGCATATACCGTGTTGGAGCGACAGAAAGGAATGCGGCTACCGCCGACAATGGCTACCCTGCGTAGTGATTCGGTCATTGTTTTGCTCCTTTTTGCTTCAGATAGTGCAATGGGCCACCAAGGAAAGGTGCGAACCCGGTTCCAAAAATCATACCCGCGTCCAACACGTCCGCATCCTCGACAATGCCATCGGCGAGCGCCGCTTCGCACTCAGCAAAATAAGGCTGCATCAGGGACTCGGTGATCTCTTCCAATGCATATTGGGAGGTGTCGGTATCGGCCCGTTTTGGTTTGCCTTTTTCCCAGACATAAAACCCTTTTCCTGACTTGCGGCCCAATTCACCCGCGTGGACCTTTTCCTTTAGCAGGGCTGCTTCTTTTGCAGCAGATTCTCCACCCAGCAAGGTCACAACATTCATACAAACATCCAGACCCACCGTATCAGCCAGTTCAACCGGCCCCATTGGCATGCAGAAATTCTTGGCTGCCTTGTCCAGTACTTCAATCGGAATGCTCCGTTCCAGATGCATATTCATCGCCCTGGCCATATATGGGGCAAGTACCCGGTTAACCAGGAAACCCGGGCTGCTTTTAACCGGCAATGGAAAGCGGTTAATCGCGCCACAGAATGCAGCGCCTTTCGCGACCTGATCGGGATCGGACTTTTCATCATAGACAACTTCAACCAGGGGCATTTTGGCAACCGGGTTGAAAAAATGGATGCCAATCAACCGTTCCGGTTTTTTCAGCGCAGACGAAATATCTGCCAACGGTATGGCGGATGTATTGGTTGCCAGCACTGCACCAGTTTTCATGCGTGGCTCGATGCCAGCAAAAAGATCACGTTTTGCATCAGCATCTTCAAAAATGGCTTCAATGATAACATCGGCTTTGCCGACACCTTTGCCTTCCACGTCAGCTACCAGGCGGCTAACCGCACCTGCGACCTTATTGGGAGCCCTGAGCTTCTTCTTGAATAGCGATTTTGCGCGCTTCAGGGCTGGTTCTATGTATTTCAATTCCCGGTCCTGGAGGGTCACTTCCATGCCCTGCAGTACACACCATGCGGCGATATCGCCACCCATCACACCTGCACCGACGACATGCACCCGGCGGGCTTTGAATTTGGATTGTTTGCTGAATCCTTTCAGACGTTCCATCAGGAAGAAGACCCTGCGCAAATTCTTTGATGTCTGACCCGTGATGAGTTTGCCGACTCTTTCGGATTCTTCCACCATCATTCGCTGCGGATCATCACCGTGTTGTTCCCAGGCTTCGATCAACTCAAACGGGGCAGGGTAGTGTTTGGGGTTGGCCTTGGCGGCGACCTGTTTGCGCATCATACGTGCCATCAGCTTGCGAACCGGACCGAAGTTTTGTAGCCGGGTCAATTGACCGGGTGGTTTGCTCTTGCGTCTCTGCTTGATAGCCCGGCGTGCGGCCCAGCGTAAGGAGCCGTGTGGACCGACCAGTTCATCGACCAGGCCCATAGCCCTGGCCGCTGCCGGTCGCAAATTACGCGTGCTGAGCATCAATTGCATGGCATTGGATGCACCTGCCACCTGGACACTGCGTGCACTGCCGCCAAAACCCGGGTATATACCCAGTTTGATTTCCGGAAAACCAAGACGCGTATGTTCAACATTACTGGCAATGCGATAGTCAAAGGTCAGTGACAGTTCTAATCCACCACCCAGACAAAAACCATCAATGATGACGACTTTCGGGAAGGACAGGGCTTCGATTCGGTTAAACAGGCGATGAACCTGGTCAATTCCATCAGAGGCCATCTCTGCATCATCGTAGCCATCAAATTCACGTACATCTGCGCCGACGATAAATGAACCCGGCTTGCCGGATTGTAAAACCAGTCCGGCCGGTGCATTCGCCTCCAATCCATCAACGATGGTTCCCAGCTCGCTGAGGACATCCATCGACAGACTGTTGGTGCTTTCGCCCTCGCGGTCGATGCTTAACCACAACACATTGTCGATATCGGTTGTGAGCTTCCAGTGTTTAAAAAGGGAGTCTTGAAGTGGCTTTTCGTTCATCACGGTTCCGGTGTTTTGAGTTAATGTGGTCAATTAAAAAAGATATGGGCATAAGTTGAGCTTGCAAGCACTATTTTACGCTCCCTTCCGTTGATTATCACTTGGTACGTGGCTGTATAGGGTTGACCCAACACTAGGGCAACTTTACACCAGCCCGGCGCAGCATTGCTGCTGTACGTATTAACGGCAGTCCGATCAATGCCGTGGGATCTTCATTGCTTATGCTCTCAAATAGCACAATGCCAAGTGACTCGGCCTTGAAAGCCCCGGCGCAATCAAAGGGTTTTTCCTTTTGCAGGTAACGCTCGATTTCTTCCTGCTCCAGGGTTCTGAAACGGACCCTGGTACTGTCGGTGTGCTGTTCCCTGAACTGAATGTGATGGGATTGCACCGATACTGCTGTCAGAAACTCTACGAGTTGCCCGCTAAAACCGGTCAATTGTTCCAGGGCTGCTTCATAGCTACCGGGTTTACCGACAATCTGTCCGTCAAAAACTGCCATTTGATCCGATCCGATGACAACAGCCTGCGGACATTTTGCGCTCACAATTTCGGCTTTTTGGGTAGCAAGGCGTGTTACCAGAGCATGAGGTGACTCACCCGGTAACGGGCTTTCATCGATTTCAGGCGACTGACAGGCAAACGGAATGCCGAATCGTTGCAGCAGCATTTTGCGATATTTACTGGATGAAGCAAGAATTAGCTTTTCAGGTAGTGACTCAGTATTCATTTGTGTAGTAAAATTACCGGTTAAGTTGATTCGTTATCAGTTATTTACTGGGTTTAGGTTCGAAGCTTCCGCCGCATTTCTTTAATCTGTCGCGGAAAACAACAACCCTGGGAATTGTGAAGCTATGTCGCGGGAATATCCAGACTGGATTTCGCCAGGTCGTGCTGCTGAAGGCAAACGCATATTCAGTGGAACCATTCCGTTCTCACGGATGAAGCGATTGGCGGTGGAGTTGGTTGACGCACAGGGTGAGGCGTCATTTACCGCGAGTTTCAGAGTAGACCTGGATAAGCGCGTCGTTATTGACCTGCAGGTAGAGGCTGCCTTACCACTGGTGTGTCAAGCGAGCCTGGAGGTTTACGACGAGATGGTGAACCGGCAAAGTGAGCTGGTTGTCATAGACGACGAATACGAACAGGATGAACTGCCGGAACATTACGAACCGGTTCAGACAGAAAAAGGAAGGTTGGCGATTGCCAGCCTGGTAGAAGACGAATTATTGTTGGCTTTACCGCAAGTGCCGCGTAAATCGGATCTGCAAAAAGTTGAATATTCGACCGGTGGGACGCCTTCAGTAGAGGAAAGCCCAAAGGCAGGGGTCAAGAAAAACCCCTTTGCTGCTTTACAGGATATGTTGAAGCAGGATAAACAGAATTAATATTATTTTTTTTGAACCAGGAGTAGATAATCATGGCTGTGCAAAAAAGCCGAAGAACCCCCTCAACGCGTGGTATGCGTCGTTCACACGATTCATTGAAAGCGCCCACATTGACAGTCGATCCAACCACCGGTGAAACGCATCTGCGTCACAATGTCAGCCCCGAAGGTTACTATAAGGGCCGTAAAGTTATCGATACACCCGTAGTTGAGTTTGACGAAGAAGAAGAATAAATAATATTCTTTTTACAGATACAGACGGAGTTCCCGACCGCCGGCAAGGCTAATATTGTCGGCGGTTTTGTTTTTACACGAATATGAAATTTTCAGACGGCATGGCTTCAGACAAGATGGCTATCGGTAAAACGGTACTAGCACTGGATGCGCACGGTGGTGATTTTGGCCCCGAAGTAACTATCCCGGCGGCACTGGATATCCTGGCCAGCCAGGCTGATCTTGAAATCCTGTTGTGTGGTGTTCGTGCAGAAATTTCACCGCTGCTGGAAAAATATCGCCCGGAACCCGGTTTCAGGCATTGTTTTGATCGTCTGGATATCATTGATGCTGTGCATGCGCTGGCTTCGGACGCGCGTCCGGTTGCAGCTTTGAGACGCGGTAAGGGCAGTAGCTTGTGGCTTGCGCTGGAACAGGTTGCCACTGGTCGGGCAAGTGCCTGCGTGAGCGCTGGCAGCACTGCAGCAATGCTGGCCCTGGGTGTGAAACTGCTTGGCATGCTTCCAGGTATTGAGCGCCCGGCGTTAATGTCACGTGTTCCCTCAGCCTCCGGTCACACCAGTCTTCTGGATCTCGGAGCGAACCTGCATGTCAGCGCATATCAATTGGTGCAATTTGCCATTATGGGATCAGTTGCCTGTCCTGTCGATGATGAGTCAACGCAACCAAAAGTGGCTTTGCTTAATGTCGGGCATGAGGACAGCAAAGGCGATTCGGTGGTTAAGGAAGCCCACGCCATGCTGAAGGAATTGCCCATCAATTACACCGGTTTTATTGAAGGACATGACATCTTTGCGGGCAAGGCCGATGTTGCTGTATGTGATGGGTTTTCGGGTAACCTGATCATAAAATCCGGTGAAGGCCTGGCCCTGATGTTTTTCCGTCACCTGGATTTGGCGATGCAAACGGGTTTTTTCGCGAGACTCGGTGCCCGCCTGCTTAGGGCATCCCTGCAGCGCACACTGGAACGATTTGAACCGTCCAAGCATAATGGTGCGCCATTGCTGGGACTCCGTGGGGT
>CBDTVF010000013.1:0-19134 GCA_965363775.1 uncultured Gammaproteobacteria bacterium | reverse complement strand
CTGTTGTTACTGTATCGTAGCTATTGCGCCGAACAGCATTGCGGCACAGTTTTTCTGCACCTCGCAGATTGTTCGCTGTGAGTAACTTCTGAATTTTTTTTATTTCTGGATTGATCATGAGTTTTCCCCGTCTCCGGCCGCTATGCAATGATACAGTAACAACAGGTTTGGTAACGCAACATGAACTCTGCGCCTTGAAACAATTATAATTGGGGGGGTGACTGTACACTAACCTTTAATTCTGTGAGAGCTTGTTGAGATGACCAATGAATAATAACGTTCAATCCCATATCGATAGGGCGGCCGACTTGTCCAAAGAAGGCAAGTATGTGCCGGCGCATTTTGCGATAAAAAAGGCATTGCGCAAAGAACCAAATAGCATACCCGCCCTGATTGTTAGCGCGGAGATACAGCTGCACTCTGGTAAGCAAATCGATTCGGTGGACACCATCAACAAGATATTTGATTTTGAACCTGCAACTTTTAATAGCACGTTGCAATTGAAGCTCGCTAATATCTGTTTTGAAAACGAACTCTACTTTCTGGCTGCGAAGCTATATGAATGGGTCAGGTCCAAAAAGCGGGCTACCGTCTTGTCCTTGTATCGATCAGGCATCAGCATGCGCCGCCTGGGGTCAATGTATAGCGCCGAACAGAGACTTCTGGAATGCATCAAGTTAAGGCCAGAGGTTGCCGCTGCTTATTTGCAAATGGGCCATGTTTACAAGGCAACCGGTCATATCGACCGGGCCGAAACCTATTACAAAAAATACATAGCTTTATCAGCAACAGAAAAAGGCGCGGGCTACTGGAGCCTGGCGGACCTCAAATCATATGTATTCAGTGACATGGAAGTCACGAAAATGAAACGCGAAACAGAGCTGATGGAAGACAATCTGCCACAATCGTCAGCATTGTATTTTGCCCAGGGCCGGGCCGCTGAACAAAAGAAGAATTATTCAGAAGCGCTGGAAAACTACAACAAGGGCAACTCAATACAGGCCAGGCTCAAACCATTTCATGCGGAGCAATTCGACCAGGTTGTTTCTGAGCTTCAGACAGTTCATGGTGAAGAAAATCCAGCCCGGAGTAGTGAAAAACCCATTCCCATCCTGATTGTTGGTTTGCCTCGTTCGGGTACAACACTGATAGAGCAGATTCTCAGTGCTCACTCAAACGTAGAGGCAACCGATGAATTGCCCTTCCTGGAAAGGATTGCGCTGTACCTGGAGATGAATGGTGGCTACGCCAGGCGGCTATCAGCCTTGTCGGAAGGAGAAAGAAAGCTCCTGAGACAGCAGTACCTGAATGCTGTCAGCCCCTACCTGGAGGAGAAATGCGACTATTTTATTGACAAGTATCCAGGTAATTTTTTACACATCGGCTTGATCAAACGCTTTATGCCGGAGGCGATTATCATAGACGCCAGGCGGGATCCCAGGGATACTGCGGTCAGCGCCTATCGCCAACTGTTTAACGCCAAGGGTGAGTTTTCGTCGTCATTTGATGGCATCTATAAGTACTACCAGGGATACCTTGCGATGATAAATCACTGGCGGTCAGAGTATCCGGACCAGATTAAAACTGTGAATTATGAACTACTGGTCAGTTCGCCCAACCAGGAAATACCGGCCTTGCTCGACTTTTGTGGACTGGAAAGCGAACCCGGCTGTTTTGAGTTTTATAATCAGAAACGAGCAGTGATGACACCCAGCGCTGGACAGGTAACGCAACCAATGTATACCTCTTCTATTGGCCAATGGCATCACTATGAGGAATATGCCCAGGATGACATGTTACGCCTGGAAAGCTTGAAAGAAGTGAAATAAAAAAGGCCGGCTTAATGCCGGCCCACAGTGTATTAAAACTGCTGTTCAGTCTGAACTTTCGCTATTCATCGCTGCATTCGCTTCATCCAGAGCATCGCGCAGAATTTGTGCCCACTCATGCAAAATCTGCCTGGCCGCCTGTTTATTTGACCCAGATGTCTGCCATTTCATCCAACCGCTGTTGCGATCATCCTTGCGGTCCATTGCCTTGGCAATCAGGGCATTGGTTTCCGAGTCATAAACTTCCAGGTAAAGTGTCATTTCACCTGCAGTTTTGGCATAACTCCGATTCCCTGCCGTGGCCATGGTCTTTGGTGTAGTCACGTCCAGGTTGATAATGGCGGGTCTTATAATCAGCACGTCTTGCGCCGCATCTTCTACAATTTCATAACCATCATTCGCTTGCAGTACCTCGGCAAAAACTTCGCCAAACTCCTGGGCCAGTCTGGTTTTGATATCTTCCATATCCTTGTCGCGCACACCGCGCACACGATTAACACTGGAATCATTCTGGTCGCGTTGCCAGTTCTTTTTGAAGGCTATGTGTGGCTCGAGCAATATGATGCGATGATAACCCTTCAGGTTAGCCCCGGGAGCTGCATAAACCAGTGCCATCTTTGTATCTTTGAGCAGCAGCAAGCCTTCCTCGGTGATTTCGGGTAGATCGTTACTGGCCATGGCCGCAGAACTGACCGTGAGGCCCAAGACCATTATTAATGTAAATTTAAGCCTGTAAACTGTTTGAAACATAAATACTCCTTTAATTTATCAACACGGTCCAGTATACAAATCCGACCTTGGGAAGAATGTTATCACAAATATTTTGGCATTACGCATCCCTGGAACGGGTGTGAAGTACAGATGTATCCGGGTAGAATTCCATTCAATACTATGACGTTTCTGGCAATATAGTGTTTAAACCATTATTACTCCGGGTATTTTTTTATGACCTTAAGCATCACTGAAGCCATGCAAAAGGCTCTGACCCATCATCGCGACGGGCAGTTAAATGAAGCGGAAAAAATCTACCGCGCCATTCTCAATACACAGCCACAAAACCCAGACGCCAACCACAATCTTGGCGCGCTGGCGATGCAGATCAAGCAGCCAAAGGCGGCATTACCATTTTTGCAAACCGCGTTGAAGTCCAACCCGGGCAATGGTCAATATTGGTTGAGCCTGGCTGAATGTCGGCTACGTCTTCATGCTTGGGATGAAGCCGAAGCACTGCTCAATGAGGCCGAAAGCAAGGGGCTTAAACATCCAACCCTGGTAAGATTACGGCAAAGAATTGTTGCTGGACGTGGAAAAAAACCTAACCATGCCAAAGCCCAGGAAGCTTTACAGCGGGGAATTCAATTCCACCAAGCTGGTCGATTTGGTGAAGCGATAGGCTGGTATCAAAAGACGCTTGAAATTCAACCTGAGAACACCGACGCCTTGAATAACCTGGGTGGTGTTTTGCAGGCCCAGGGTAAATTGGATGAGGCTGTTGCATATTACAAAAAGGCAATATCCATTAAACCTGATTCTGCTGAGGCTCACTACAATTTTGGTAATGCCTTAAAAGAGCAAGGGAAACTGGATAAAGCAGTTGCCAGTTACCAAAAGGTAGTATCCATTAAACCTGATTTTGCAGAGGCTTACCACAATCTTGGTTATGCCCTACAAGAGCAAGGTAGGATGGAAGAAGCAGTTGCCAGCTACCAAAAAGCAATATCCATTAAACCTGATCTTGCAGAGGCTTACAATAACATTGGCTTACACTATGAAAAGATGAATGACCTCACAAAGGCAGAAAAATATATAGCTAAGGCTCTGAGCATTTCACCTGATGTAGCAAATATAAATTACGCGCAGTCTGTTATTCTCCGTCGCAAGGGAAAAATAGATGATGCTATACAGCTGCTCGAATCATTTGATATCAAAAATATCTCTGACCAGATTGCTGCGAGAAACATCAACTTTGAACTTGGCAAGCTTTATGACAGGAAAGAGAACAGTTCGAAAGCATTCTACCACCTTGCCCATGGCAACAGATTGCACGCCAAAAGCTATGAGTCAACCATTGCCAGGAAAGATGAGTTCTTGTCTGGTATAAATACTAGCAAACGCACTCTTACTTATGATTGGGTGCGCTCATGGTCAAATATCCCACAGATTCAAGAGGCAGCGAATGCATTTATTGTTGGATTTCCGCGCTCTGGGACAACCCTTCTTGATCAGATACTGGACAGTCATACCGGGATACAGGTCATGGAGGAAAAAGAAGCAATCAAAGATGTTGTTCAATCCATTACAGGCGATTATCCACAATCTCTGACGTCACTCGGAGAGTCGGATGTCCAGAAATTACGAGAACTTTATTTTAAAGCGGTTGATGGCTATATCACCAGGGATCCAAACACGATCCTGGTAGATAAGTTTCCTCTTAATATTCGACACATCCCACTGATAGCGCGATTGTTTCCCAATGCCAAAATAATCCTGGCCATGCGTCATCCTTGTGATGTTGTTCTCAGTAATTTCATGCAGAACTATAAAATCAACAATGCTATGGCCAATTTTTTCACTATCGAGGATTCTGCATTTGCTTATAAGCAGGTGATGGAGTTATGGCAGAAGAGTATCAGCCTGTTGCCAGTAAATTACCATAGCGTAAAATATGAGTCTTTAGTGGCCGACTTTAACAATGAGGTCGGACAGTTGCTCAAGTTCCTTGAGGTTGATTGGGATGATGCTGTTCTTAAGTATGATAGCCACGCAAAGAAAAGAGGGGCCATTAAAACACCAAGTTACCAATCAGTCACTGAACCGATATATCAACGGGCAAAATATCGTTGGAAACGTTATGAAGATCAACTAAAACCCGTAATGAACGATTTAGAGCCTTTCATTGAGGCATTTGGTTATCAGGAGAACCCTGGTGGCAGGTAATTGAAACGGGCCATTTGTTCGCCATGGCTATCGATGATCTTCTTTACCTGCCCATCTGTCAGCTTTCTGCTCCACTGGTTTTTCTGACCCTGGCGGAAAAATGTACGGGCATTCTCGTGCTTTTCAACAAAGCCACTTTGTTTTTCCTGTGATTTCAACTGCTCGAAGGAAGAAAATCTGATGGCTTTTTTCAAGCGAGCCGGGTCACGCTTCTGACCCAGGAAGGACACGAGCTTTCTGAAAGCCTTAACCGTGTTATCCAGCATATCTTCATAACGTAAAACCAAGGTTTCTTTCCCAACATTCTGCGTCCAGCTCTGAACATGCATGGACCAGGAGGTAATGATCTGGGGCACATTTTCTTTCTCGTTTGGGGTCCCCGTGCTTTCCTCCGCCATGAATTCAATGGCCTCATCCATGCTGTGGCCGAAGTAATTGGCCAGCGACAGGACAACGTCCAGTGGGTTCCTGACAATATAAATGGCACCTGAGGTAACCGACGAGTTGTGTAGCGGGTAACCGGCAAATTCACCGTGAAAATTATGTGTCTTGACAAACACGGTACCCTGGGCGCGCCTTGCCATGTCGGCATGAACCAACGGTCGGATCGCGCAAATCTCCTCGATGCTGGAGGTGGTGGTATCCCCCCCTTTGACAAAGGGCTCGTACAGGAAAGACCTCGCCTCGGCCTGTGAAACCTGGTGAAGGGTATTGATGTCGATTGCCCGAGGCCGGTTTCTCAGGTAGTTCTCGATGAATGCCCTTACCCATGTATTACCGGATTTTGGGTAGGATGCGATCCAAAGCAGGTTACCCATTAAAAACTCCCGCTGCTGTTGTGTCTTTTGCACTCAATACCGGTTTTACAAAACAATAGCACCGTCCCGAATTGTGCACACCCTTGTAAAGGATGTCACCCTCGTCAACCAGCTCCAAACCGTGCTGTTCAAACACACGGTACCAACCCGGATCGGACTGGATCGCCCTGTTGACACGCAACAGATCTTTTAGCCGTTCCCTGCCGTGGCTGATTTCCCGTTGAAATTGGTCAAGCCTGGTCCGGTTCTGCATAACAGTGGCCTCATCCATGGGCACGACACTGGCCAGCATATTCAATATCGCCGCCATGAACTGGGATTCCGGATATTGCCCGGATAGTGCCGCCTGCGAGTTTTTCATCACCTTTTGGAAGTTCAGAAATGTCAGGTCGCCCCGCACATACTGCTCAATACCGGACAGAAACTTCAATTCCGCCAGGACCTCATATTCACGCCACTCGTCCTCCATATACCTGATGATGTCAGTTGAAACAGCGTGGCTCAAAAACGCAAAGCGTCCACCGGGCTTGAGCAGGCGAAACACCTGGGCTGCCGCCCTTGGCCAGTCACAATACTCTATACCGTATTGGCTGGTGATAAGGTCGAAGTTAGCCGGGGGCAAATCAATATCCTCCACCCGACACTTGCTGAGCAACTTAAGTGACGACAGCAGGTGGGCATGTCCGGGAAACTTTTCCATAATGGCCCTGGAGTTGATCTGCGCAGCGTCGACACCAAACAATTCCACCGAAACAGATTCTGACCGGGACCAGGCCGCAGCGAGCAGTAGGATGGCACCGTTGCCGGTGCACAAATCGAGCATTTTGCCGTGATCCGGGACATGACTAAATTGTGTTCGCCAGAACCTGGCAATTTCACCATCATAATTGGACGCGAAGTCCTGCGGCAGGGAAGTGAGGTTGCCGCTTGCCCAATACTGACTCCAATGCTGTGAGCATTGCCCCTGTGTCATCCTGTTCCTTTCATGGCCATTATTAAGCCGCTCATATTATCATTTTAGTAAATAAAAAAGCCCCGGCCAAAAGACCGGGGCTCTGTTTGCAGTCTGAAAGCCGTATATGCAAGCTTTCGTTCTGTCGATGCTTAACGCATCTTTTAGAAGGTCTTCTTATACTCGATGAAGTACACACGACCGATGGCATCATAAAGATTCGCGAAACCGTCAGCATATTTGCCTTGGATATCAAGAACCGGACTTTCATCGGTTACGTTATTGGCACCAATCTTGAACTGACCCCACTGACCACCTTCCCAACGGAGCGCCAGATCAGCAGTGGTCCACGAATCAAGATTCTTGTCACTCGTCGTCAACACGCCAGTAGCCTGATCAAGATTATCTTCTTCAGAATGCTCACCGATGTGATTGACGATGAGGTCTATACCAAAGTCACCCATATCCCAGATAAGAGAACCCTGGGCGCGGTCAGCCGGTTGCAGATAGAAACCAGATACATCCTGGAAACCACCATTGAAGTAGGCATTTTGCTTGTACTCAAGCTGATGCGCGACAAACAAGTTGGCGGCAAAATAGCCGAATCCTGTAGACCACCGTGAGTTCCACTGGAAATCGATACCCGAGACCTGCAGCTTGTCGCCGTTGATCGCATACGAGTTGATACGCTGAACGTTACCCGTTGGACTACGCTCTACGCTTGTACTGCTCGGATCCCACACCTGGCCAAACGCATCTGCATACAGAAGGCTCTGCGCAGATGGCTGGGTGATCACGTTGTCGACTTTAACAACATAGTAAGCGAGGTCAAAACTATGACCCTCGATAAATTCCCAGTTCAAACCCAGACTGATGGATTCGGACTCTTCCGCTTCCAGATTTGGATTCTGGTTGTAGTAGGTATCGAACTGTCTACGCGTACCAGTGACTGGATCAAAGGCAGTCTCGGCTGAGAATGTCTCCGGTCCGTACAGGGCGTTCAAGGCTGGTGCTTTGAAACCCTGGCCCCAACGGGCACGTACTACCAGGTTGTCAAGTGCGTTCCAGGTCCAGCTAAGGCTTGGTGAGAAGTTCCCGCCAAAATCGCTGTAGTCATCGTAACGGCCCGCAACCTGGAGTTCCATGGCGTCGGTGAGAGGAAGGTACCACTCAAAGAACAAGGAGGTGAAATCACGTTCGCCTGCACTTGAGTTACCAGCGGAACCACCAATAAATCCACCTTCAGACGCTGCGTCGAACTGGTTGACAAATTCGGTTTTCACGTGCTCGACACCGATCAGCGCGGTTGAGTCGCCCGCACCCCACAAATCACCCGTACCAAACTGTATGTGACCATAGATCTTGCTCTGTTCTGTGGAGTTGATCTGCAGCGGGGATGCGCGCATGGCAGCAGCACCTGCATCTGAGAACGGATCAATGCCATTGGCCAGAACGTAGTCAAGCCCCGTGTAGGACAGGTAGTAAGTACCAATAGAGGTGGAATCATAACGACCTGACTGGATGTAGGTGTCATAGCTTATATTGTCGGTAATATCACCCTTGAAACCCGCAACGACATCCCACTGGGTATCGTTTGTGTTGTCATCGCGTGTACCGATGTTGGTCCAGCGATAAGTTGCAGTCAGATTGTAATCCGCGCTGATTTCGCCGTCGGCAATCATCTGATCGATATCAAACGGATTGTGCGGATGATCTTCAGGTGGGTTGTTCCAACGGGCTGCAGGAGGTGCATAGCGGCCGAAGGACCGGTTCCTGGAGAACATACCACGGAAATACATGACACTGTTGTCAGAAATCTCGTAGTCTCCATACATGTAGCTGTTGACTTTCTCGAGTTCCGCACGGTTGGCGGAAACACCCGCATAGGCAAATGCACAGATCGTTCCGTCAGGATCACCAAGGTTCGCTGCACCCTGTATACCTACGAATCCACCGGTGGTCGGACAGTCTGCCGCTGCACGATAGATATCGTCGTTGTCGTCATATATATTCCAGGTACGGCCATAGTATGAGATGCCGTCCGTATCATCATAAGTGTTGATCACTCCATCACCGTCGTCCCTGATCCAGGGCGCAGTAAATTCACGGTCTGCATCAAAGATCGCATCACGTTTTGAATACTCAAAAGCAAATACGACATTGCCGCGGTCGCTGGAAGCACCGGCGAGGATGCTGGCACCTACGTCGCCACCATCGTCACGGCTACGATCGCCATAACGTAAGCTGAGTTCTATGCCTTCAAAGCGCTTGTGTGTGACCAGGTTTACAACACCAGCCACAGCGTCAGCACCGTAAACAGCAGAAGCACCGTCAGCGAGAATATCGATACGTTGAATAGCTGCCATCGGTAACATGTTGATGTTGACCGAGTCAGCACCGAGGTTTGGGCTGCCTGGCAGACGCATACCGTCAACCATGACCAGCGTACGTGAACTACCCAGACCCCTGAGGTTAAACGTAGCGTTTGAGCCAGCTGAGCTACCCGATCTTTCGCTGAAAGAACCGAAGGCATTGAGTGGAGAAGACCTCAGGACATCAGACATGTTAAGTGCTGAAAGTGCATCAATCGATGCCTCATCCATTGCTACAACCTGGCCGCCATCACCAAACTTGTCGTTTCTTATGATGCGACTACCGGTAATAATAACCTCTTCAAGAACGAGGTCATCTGCCGATTCATCGGAGGCATCCTGTGCAAAAGCATTCGGTACGATAGTTAGGGCAAGCGCGCAAGCGCTGGTTTTAAGTGCAAGTTGAATTGCTAATCTTAAATTACTGTTAGTTGACATTTAATTTTCCTCTAAGTGTAAGAGTGTTTAACACATATATATAAATTATTATTTCAAAAGTGTGGTTGGTATTTAACAATGACATACCAACCAATTATGACACAATCAGGCGTTTATTTAACCTTTTTTTAATGTATCGCTTCGCAACGGTGTCTTTATACCACTAATACTGGTCACAAGTAAACACAACACCCCTGGTCCCAACTGATTAAAATTGACGCAATTTTTGAAATTATTGTGGCGCAAAAACAACACTCGACACCTTAACTGAAAATTAACGGATTTCAACACATGAAATCCAGACCGACACCGGTGTTACTCAGCTGGCTTTTTCTGGGTCATTTACTGGGGTGAATTCAGACTGGGGACTCAAAACGTATCATATCCCACGCTCGAGTTTACGGATGATATCGTAGCGTGCAGATTGCAGGATTGAATCCCGATCCAGTGAGTCCAGTATTTCCCTGATGGTATCCCTGGGTCCTTCGGAACCCCATGATTTGCCTTTTGCAAACCATGATTCCGCTGCCCTGCCTGTCACGTAAGTTGCATACCAGGCCAGCGTACCCTGGACGCCCGCGGTCAAGGCTGCAGACATACCGGCACTGATGGTTTTCATGGCTGCAGATACCATGTTTACACCCCAGTATGCCCCCATCAGCAACAACAGTTGCGCGGAAATACTCAGCAGTAATTTGCTGGCTTCGCGTTTTGATAATTGGAAACCGTATACATTTCCAAGATGAATAACCATGGCCACATCGGTGCCGGCCGCAGCCAGTAAGTCAGCTACCGGGACCGGGTTCACCGCCACCACGAGACCCTTGGCAAGGCAATAATTACGGATGATTTTTTCTGCAACAGATCTCCTTGCTTCGACAATTTTCCCGGCTATGCGACTATCCAGTTCGGAGGTAAACATCGCGGCATTCAGGGCTGCCAGTGTTTTCCCTTCTTTTTCGATGATATTCCAAAGACGTGTTTTGATTTCATTGATGTCGACTGCGCGTGGACGTTCAGAGGGGTATTCATTACCTGCTTCATCGATGCGAATGACCTGTTGTGGCCGGGGGTCTGCGGCGGCAGCCAGGATATTTCCCGGTTCGATAAACCCCGCGCAGCGCTCTTTGAGGTGTTGCAGCAACGCATCCAATTCCGCGCTGCCATAACGATCTGACTTGTTTAAGATCAGCAGTAGCGGTCGATTTCGGCCTGCAAGATTGCGAGCGGCACTAAATTCCGTTTCTGTCATATCCCCTTCGCAGACCATTAAAACAATATCGGAGATTCGCGCCACGGACCTGGCCATTTCCTCGCGGGCCTCGCCCTTCAGTTCATCAATGCCTGGTGTATCGATAAGCACAACATGATCTGAACTTGCCGAGTCCCATTGGCTGCGTTGTTGAAGCCGTGTTTCACCATGCAAAGGGCTGGTTGAAAACACTTTGCGGCCAAGCAAGGCGTTTAATAAGGATGATTTCCCCGTTCCAACACGACCAAATGCGGCGATATGAATTTCACTGTTTTGCAGCTTCTCCGAAATGGCTTCCATCTCGGTGAATTCCTGCAGTAACTCCTGCCGCACCGCGGATGGAACGCTGGTATCTGTCAGCATGGTATGGATTTGCTGGTCGGCGTTTACCAGGTGCTGTTCAGGATTTGTTTTCTTTGCCTTTTTCAGCCAGGGCAAGTTTTGCAAAGCGGACTGCACCTGCTTCAAGATTGTCATTCAGCATCTCCTCAAAGGCCTTCGCAGCCGGATACGGACGTAAATCACCCCGGCTGGCAAGTGTTTCTGCGGCAGCGCGTCCCAGGCTATCGAAAATCATGCCATAGGCAACGGCATGTATCATTCCGCCGGTCAGCGTGCCTATCCCGGGAAAGGCCTTAAGTGCATTGCCGGTGATAGCCAGGGTAATGGCTGTCATCTTCTTAACCTTACCACCGGCGAGCCGAAGAAATGATTCGACTTCCACGTCTTTAACCGAAACACCATAGAGCTTGCACAGGGCTTGTATCAAACGGGTGGCCAGTAATCCCTGGATAATAATATCAGAGCCTGGTGCAACTGCTGCAAGGGCGCCCACGACAGCCCGTTTTGAATAGGTTTGCACCAGCTCTGCAGCCTGTTGCTCACGATGGGCATCACGTGCTTGTTCCAGTTTTTCGGAGGCCAGCAGCAGGACAGAGGTATCACGAAGTTGTTCCATTAAATCCTGATTGCTATCCAGCTTGCGTTGCAAGGCTTTACGAAGCGGCTCAATATCCCGGGTCCGGTCTCGTGTAACGGTTTCCTCGCCGCCATCGCTCAGCAGTTTAATGACCTGTTCATGACCACCCGTCTGGATGAAAACAACATCATCCTGACTGATAGCGGTGCGCTGCGAAATGTTTTCGGCAATAGCGCGTGCCTCCGGGGCCGAAAACCTGTCGATTTTGTTTAAGGCCACAATGAGTGGCTTTTCAATGGAGAGCAGGTGTTCGAGTTGATCCATCTGACTGCGGGTAATGTCGCTGTCACAAAGGAATACCACCAGGTGTGCACGGCGCGCTTCTTCGAGTATTTCCGGGTTACTGTCAAGATTGAACCCTGGCAGATCAGCGATTACAACAGAATCACCCGAACCAGCCTGCCACCGGTAGTGACTTACGTTTTGGGTTGTACCGCCCCTGGGGTCGGTTTGCATGTCAGCCTTGGGTAGCAGAGCTTTGACGAGGCTGCTTTTGCCAGTACTTATCTCACCAAATATGGCGATGAAAACCTCACCACTTTGTTTGCGCCGTTGTTGTTCTTTAATTTCCTCAATAGCAGCGCTGACATCAACACCTGCACTTGCCGACTCGACCAGTTCTTCCTGTAGCGAAAAAGGATCAAGTTCTTTGCTCTCCTTCAATACCTTCTTATCGCCTGGTTTCAACCAGTGCCAGCTAAGCCAGAGTGTGGCGCTGGAGATCAATATCAGAACCAACGAGTAAGCCACTTGCAACCACAGTGGAGCTTCGCGCAGACGTTGCCATACCGACAGTGCTGTATCAGTTGCCAGTAACAACAGGAACAGTGTCACAACAGCAACCAGTAGTACTGCAATGAGCAAAAGCAATCGAACACGCATATGAGTCTCCCTGACCAACTCTATTCTAAGAAGTCCCCTGATCGAGAGCCAGTGACGAAAGTATGGATCATTGGTTTATTGATGGGTGAACAGAAACCCTGATCTGATTGCTTTGTTACTGGATGCGTTTTACCCGCACGGATGAATTATGACCCACCAAAGATAAATGCCATGTTCGCGTAAACCCTTTTGTAATTGTTACTTCAGGGTCTTTCACTGCATTGATAAAAAAGGTATCGTTTTCAGATTGTTGCCAAATCATGCCGTTGGCCAATTTGAACAAGGTACCCTTTCGGTCCCAGCCGTCAAATGTTCCAACGATAGTGCTGTTTATCACCTTACCCAGATCCAGATCATCGTCTTCTTTGTTCTTCTCTTTTAAGCCCCGTGTGTCTTCTATGGGGCTGGCACTTGCAGCACTGGCACTTGCAGCACCGGCAGATGACCGGGCAGATGCATTTTCCAGGGTAGCCACTGAATGACGTCTTAGCCAATCATTAAGATTGGCCAGCTCTTGACCGGTCAGCTTTACAAGGCCGGTTTCTTTGAATTCCTTACCACTCATGCGCTCCTCAAGTGTGGAGAATTCACCCGCGGCATTGGCCGTGACATGTATTGAGAAGGCAAGGATAATCAACAACAGTTTTTTCATTTAAAGTCTCGATGAATTGGTAGTACGATAGTTTACGGCGCAAGTTTATCATGTCCTGACACTTAAAATTCAGCTGGACACTTTCTATAATTACCTTGCAACTGATTATTACGATTTGTCATAGCATTAGGAGTTATAAACATTATGGATCAAGCAGAAGAAGATGCCGGCACGTTTGCTGCCCTGGTACTCAGATTGACAGAATCCCGTATACCGCGGGCTCAGCGTATGCTGGAAAAAGTCAATGATGGTGAAACACTCAGCCGCAGCGATATCCAATTCCTTAAAAGAGTGTATAAAGACAACAGGGCAAACCAGTCACTTTTCAAACGTAATCCCGACTACCTGGAGTTCATGGCAGAATTTATTGATCTGTATGCTGAAATCATCACCAAGGGTCTCGAAAATGAAAAGAACAGGGGGCTTTGAATAAATGGGGCTCTTATTGTTTTGAAATGGTGAATACGCCGGCAGCTAACGGCATTCCAGCGGGTAAAGTTTAATCTCCATGCTGTTTTCAACACCGATGAAGAAATTGTGAGGAATAGGTGTCCACTCCTCCTCACATTTATTTAGTTTTTCAGAGACAATCAGCACCGCCTGGTCGCCGGACTCGTCCCGCACCATTGTGCTGGTGCCATTTCTACATTTAAATTTGCTACCGCGTGAGTAGTAAAGGGTCCGCGTTTCCTTTTCCGGGTCAGAACTGAAACGGGTTCCAAAAATTCTGTATCCATCCGTGATCATCATATTAAATGTGGAAACTTCGTGAGTGATCCCGGCTTCTTGCTTTAATTCCTGCACAACATCAAATGTCTTTTGAAACCCATCCCTTACCTGCTCGGCAGTAAGGGCTGCGGCAGAGCCCTTCATATCTTTAAGATGTTGCATCAACAATGCAAAGATGTGTTCGGAGTCTGTTTGCCCTTTCACCCACAAGAATAACTCGTCATTCAGCAGGGAAAGCAGGCGGCGTTTGATTTTTGAGAACTGTGGAACAATGCCATTGTGCATCATCAGGAACTGTTCATAGTTAAACGGGTGTGAGTTGGCTTCGGATATAGCGCCTTCTGATGCCGCCCTGACGTGGGCAAACATGCAGTCCGTCTGAATCAGGGGGGCATTGTATAAGAGATTGTTATTGTTCCATGCGGGTGAAATTGAACGAAACAGGCCGGGTTTTTCGCTGATGCCATGCACATACCAGCCGAGTCCAAAACCATCACCATTGAGAGTTTGACACATCTCCTCCGCACAATAACTCTGATGCACCAATGAATTCACTGGTTTTAAAAGAAGTTCATCAACAATGATCGGTCTGCCGAGGTAAGCAATAAAGCGGCACATAAATTTATCTCAACTAATCAATAAGAATCCTGCTTTGAAGACAATCCAACATCATTTTAATCGAAATTTAGCTGCTTGTCGTTTCATCCAATCTATCGGTACGGTATTAAGTTGCCAAAGGTAAGTAACGGTGACTCACTTACATGTAAAACCGGAATCGCTTAAACATGATATCGTACCTAAACCCGGCCAATTATTTGTAGCAGCATACGGAGTTCAAAATGTCACATTTGTTCAAGTATTTCAGTATCAGCCTGGCGGTAGCCATCATCACCTTGCTCGCTGGGTTACCCCAGGCGGGTATGTCCGATGAGCAGGTAACTTCAGATATCGCGGTGGTTGAGCAAAGCAACTGGCCACGAGAAATCGTTACCAACAAAGGTGTCATTGTTGTTTATCAGCCCCAACCGGAAAAGTTTGAGGGTAATACTCTCGCTGTAAGGGCGGCGGTGAGCGTTGAAATAGAAGGTGAGAACACGGGCCCGGTGTTCGGTGTGGTGTGGTTCGAGGCACGCCTGGAAACCGATCGTTCTACCCGTACAGCGGTCATCACCGATGTAACAGTCAATGAACTTCGGTTCCCTAACCAGGATGAAAAGAGGGTAGAACGGCTCGGTAATCTGCTGGAAACGGAAATCCCAAAATGGAATTTGCCGATTTCCATGGACGAGTTGATTGCGTCACTGGAAACAATAGATTCAAATGCTAAAACCTCGCAACAAATCAATACAGACCCCCCGGTTATGCTTTTCTATTCTGAACCAGCGGTATTGATCACCATTGATGGTGAACCACGTCTGGTGGATACCGAAGAAAGTAATATCCAGCGTGTTATGAATACGCCATTTACAATTTTGTACGACACAAAGAAAAAGGATTATTACCTGAGCGCGGACGAGGACAATTGGTACAAATCATCCGCGATCAATGGCGATTGGCAGCCAGTTACCAAGGTTCCCAAGAAGATTGCCAAGCTTGCACCTGAAGCGGAAGAGCTTGACGAAGAGGAAGCGGCAGATGACGCTGAAATTGAAACCGGTCCACCACCCAAAATTATAATAGCCACTGAGCCGACAGAACTTATCTCAAGCAATGGTAAGCCTGAATACAAGCCGATCGGTGACACAAGCCTGTTGTACGTGAGCAATACGGACAGTGATGTGTTAATGGATACGGAAAGCCAGGAGCACTACATTTTGCTGTCGGGACGTTGGTTTGTCAGCAAGTCTCTGGAAGGGCCCTGGCAATATAAAGCCGTGCAGGATTTGCCGGAGCAGTTTAAAGAGATTCCAGAGGACTCGGAATTGGGTTCTGTACTTTATGCGGTTCCGGGTACTGAAATCGCCCGCGAAGCCGTGATGGACGCCCAGGTTCCTCAAACTGCTGCTATTGAAAAAAGCAAAGCCAGTTTGACGGTTGAATACGATGGCCAACCGAAATTTGAAAATATTGAAGGAACACAAATGCAGTGGGCCGCGAACACGGCCACCCCCGTCATTCGTGTTCAAAACAAATATTACGCAGTCGACGAAGCGGTCTGGTTTGTCGCCAACAGTGCCAACGGGCCATGGGTGATAGCCACTTCTGTTCCAGATGAAATTTATACGATCCCAGCGGATTCACCGGTCTATAACGTTACTTTTGTGCGCATATACAGTGAGACCGATGAGGTTGTTTATGTCGGTTACACACCTGGCTATAGCAATACCTATGTTTACAATACGACAATTGTCTACGGCAGTGGTTATTACTGGCCGGGGTGGTATGGCAGGTATTACTACCCGCGTTATTCAACCTGGGGTTTCCATGTCAGGTGGAACCCATGGACTGGATGGCGTTTTGGTCTGAGTTATGGCTACGGTCCGTTCTCCTTTTACTTCGGTCGTGGCGCATGGTATCGCGGTGGCTGGTGGGGACCGGGTCGATACAGGGGCTACCGTCGCGGTTATCGGCATGGGTATCGCAGAGGCCGCAACGCCGGTTTCCGGGCGGGTTACCGTGCTGGTAAGCGGAATTCTTCGCGCAATAATGTGTACAAGAATAACCGTAACCAGTCGCGTATTGCGTCCAGTTCAACGGTGGCTCGCCAAAGTGCAAAATCTGGCGGTTTGAGCAATCGCGCCAGTACCGGGGGAAGGGCCAACAATGTTTACGCGGACAAGAATGGCAACGTTCATCGTAAGACGGATCAGGGTTGGCAAGAGCGATCTGGTAATAGTTGGAAGTCCTCTGAAAGTGGCAAGCAGGCAACTCAACAACGCGCTAAAGACTCTGGCAAGCAGCCAAGTCAACAGGCTGCCCAGCAACGAACCCAGTCCAACTGGAGCAGTACCAGCGACCTGAACCGCAGCGCGCAATCGCGACAGCAGGGTCAACAAAGGTCCAACAGTTATAATAGATCAAGAGGCGGCGGACGTCGTGGAGGAGGTGGCCGACGTCGGTAATAATGCGCTGATCGGCGCTGGAAACCCGGGCTTTTGTGATGGACCCTCGTAGGGTGGGTAACTTGTTACCCACGTTTTCATTACCTACAAAAGGGTTCAATGGGGGAAACACATACCCGTGGGTAACAAGTTACCCACCCTACGATTCGTGCAAATCCGAAACAATCGCGATATACCGTACATACCCCAGGGCACCCTCTCGACCGGTTCCCGGCCTCACCTTGTCCTGTACATAACGCACCGTACGAGTGCGGTTAATATAGACACAACGAGTGTAGCGAGTTACAGGTGCCAGGCGGGACTGTGGTCACGTACACTTTCAGTTAGGACGGTCATGTGATGTGGGTCAACTTCGGGTGTGATTCCATGGCCGAGGTTGAATACGTGCCCGCTGCCTGCACCATAACTGGCGAGAGTTTCTTTAACCCGGTCCACAATGATGCCGGGGTTCGTCAGCATGATGGCTGGATCAAGATTACCCTGCAGGGATACCCTGTCACCGACCCTGGCCCTTGCCTCGGCCAACGTTATTGTCCAATCCACACCCATGCCATCGCAACCGGTGTCGGCAATGGCCTCAAGGTGGGAATTACAGCTTTTGCAAAATAACACCACCGGTATGGTCTCACCATCGTAGGAGCGGTGCAGACCGTTAACAATTTTTTCCAGGTACCGTAACGAAAAAGACTTGAACATGTCCGGTGCCAGTACGCCACCCCAGGTATCGAAGATCTGCACTGCCTGGGCGCCGCTTTCAATTTGCGCATTGAGATAGTCGATTACCGCATCGGCCAGTTTGTCCAGTAACAGGTGTGCAGTTTGGGGGTCGCCATAAATCATATTTTTTATCTTGGCGAATGCCTTGCTGGATCCACCTTCAACCATGTAGGTGGCCAGTGTCCATGGGCTGCCACTGAAGCCGATCAGAGGGACATCGCCGTTCAGGTTTTTACGGATCAGTGCCACGGCATCCATGACATAGGCCAGGGATGTTGCAGGGTCAGGTCGTTTAAGTTGTTCGACGTCTGCCGCTGTTTTGATCACTTTTTCAAATTTGGGGCCTTCACCTTCAGCGAAGTAGAGTCCGAGACCCATGGCATCGGGTATCGTCAGGATATCCGAGAACAGAATTGCAGCATCAAGTGGAAACCTGCGTAGTGGTTGCATTGTGACCTCACAGGCGAGTTCCGGGTTGGTACACAGGTTCATAAAGCTGCCTGCTTCACCACGCAATTGCCGGTATTCGGGCAGGTAGCGACCGGCCTGACGCATGACCCATATGGGTGTGCGTTCTGTTGGCTGGCGAAGCAATGCCTTGATATATAGATCGTTTTTCAATGGTGAATTCATGTTTTTCAGAGGTCCGGTGATTGTCGTTTTTTTTGCTATGTCTGTTTTTGGCTGGCTTTCATAGCAGCGGCTATTTGCAGTTTATCAGAGCTACTATCGATAAACCCCTGGCCGGCTGATTTCAACAATATCAGCCTTGCTGAACCGGCAATTACTTTTTTGTCCAGTTTCATGGTTTCAAGCATATCATCAGGGCTTAGATCCTTCGGCAGGTCCAGCGGCAGTTCAAATTTTTGCAGTAAGATGCCCAGGCGATCACTGAATCCGGGTTCGCAAAAACCCCTGAGTTCACTGAGCCTGCTTGCTACCATCATGCCAATGGCAACTGCTTCACCATGCAGGTATTGACGGTAGTCAGTGAGCGTTTCCAGGGCATGGGCAAAGCTGTGACCAAAGTTAAGCAATGCGCGCACACCTGCTTCACGTTCATCCTCGGCAACCACACTTGCCTTATTGGCGATGCTGCGCCTGATCATATCTGTGAGTGTTTCTGGTTCCCGTGACATGATTGCGGAAGCATTTTTTTCCAGCCAGTTTAGAAACGCTTCATCACGTATTGCGGCAATTTTAACGACCTCTGACAAGCCTGCTGAGAATTCACGTTCCGGCAAAGTGTTGAGGGTCTTAATATCAACCAGCACTGCCTGGGGTTGGTGAAATGCGCCAATCAGATTTTTCCCCAATGGGTGATTGAAGCCCGTTTTTCCACCCACTGATGCATCTACCTGTGCCAGTAAACTGGTTGGTATCTGGACGAAATTGATACCGCGCATGTAGCTGGCCGCAGCAAAACCGCCCATATCGCCGATGACACCACCGCCCAGGGTGAACAGGGTGGCATCACGCGTCGCGCGGATCTCAATCAGCTTGTCGATGATATTT